>JAURFH010000261.1 GCA_030834415.1 Verrucomicrobiota bacterium
TGAAACGGCAGATGATGGCGGTGGAAAGCGCCCGCTCAATCGTGGAACTCGTCCAGATGCTGGCGGAAAATGACGAAGCCAAAGACTTCATGATTGTATCCCACACCGCCTGGAGGGAAAGCACTTACAGCACCTTTATCCAGCCGGGGCAGATCACCGCCAACCCTTATCGGGCGGGCGAGCGCAGCTCCTTCATCCGCGGACAAGTGATCGAGCTCATCGAAAACATCCGCAAGGACCTGACTGCATTGAGCGAGCAAACGCCTGCTCTCAACCCTGGCGATCTGGCTACCCATGCCTCCAAAACCATCGGCACCCGGGTTGCAAATCTGCGCAAAGATCTGGAAGCCAATCCCACTGCCTCCGGAGCCCAGACTTTCGCTGTCATGCTGCAGATCGGGCGGATGTTGGAAAACTTGGCGGCCAATCGTTCATTGATTTCCATATTCCGCACCCAGATACAGAACCAGATGGGCAACTTGGTTTATGTAGTGAAGATGGATGCCAACTCCGCCGTCATCTCAGGCATCCTCAACGCGGCACGCAAGCAGGGCGCCCGGCTGAAATACAAGATCGAGCCGGAATAAGCATCCAGCCCGCCCTCTCTACTTAGTCCTCTGCTTTGTAGTCCCGCGAGAGCAGGTCTTGCACGGCCTTGGCCGGATTCTTGCCCTCGTAAAGCATGGAATAGATCTCGTTGATGAGCGGCGCATCCAGAGATTTCTTCTGCGCAAGCTGATGCGCAGAACACGCCGTGGGATAGCCTTCCGCCACATGCACGCCAGTGAACAAGACCTGGGCTATCTCCTCCCCTCTGCCCAATCGTTCACCGAAAGTACGGTTGCGGCTGTGCTTGGAGAAACACGTCACCGTCAAATCACCTAAACCACTCAAACCGGAAAACGTCTCCGCTTGAGCCCCGCAGGCAACCCCTAGCCGACGTATCTCCACTATAGAGCGCGTGATAAGTGCTGCCTTGGAATTATCGCCAAAGCCCAAACCATCACACACCCCCGCAGCGATCGCGATGACATTCTTCAATGCCCCACCAAGCTCAACACCCAAGATATCATTGCTGCGATAGACTCGGAAATAGGGCCGATGGAAAAGCTCCTGCACCGTTTGTGCGGCCTGGTCATCTGGACTGGCCACGACTACGGCAGAAGGGATATTGCGAGCCACCTCATGGGCGATGGATGGACCAGATAACGTGGCTTGCACCGCCTTCGGCATCGTCTGCTGCAAGATACCGCACATCGTCAGGCCCGTGTCGTACTCGATACCCTTGGTCACACTGACCACGAGCTTGTCATAGTCTCCCAGGCGGTTCGTCACCGTACGAAACGCCTTGGAAGGAACTGCCACTACCAGACATTCACTATCCTTCACCGCCTTGCCCAAATCCGTCTCGAGCTTCAGGGCAGCTGGAAGCCGCACCCCGGGCAGATACCTGGTGTTGACATGCTTCTGCTGGAGGTCCGCCAGATGCGCAGGATTGTGCCCCCACAAAGTCACATCGGCATCCGCCTGATGCAGCAGGCGGGCCAGCGCTGTTCCCCAAGCACCTGCACCTATTACCGTGATCTTCATGCTGAATTTTTGGTCTTACTGCCGCCGATACGATTCTCCGTCCCGGCTCGCAGGCGCTGGATGTTTGCGCGATGCTTGTAGATAGCCAGTGCGGACATCAAAGTCGTGATCAGCATCAGCACCGGACTGCCTTCCAATTGCCAGGTGGCAAAAGGTAATATCAATGCCGCCATGATGGAGGCGAGCGAAACATATCGGCTGGCAAAAAACACCACCAACCAGACCAGCAACGCCACCAAGAACGCCTTCGGGACCAGAGCGATCAATACGCCTGCGGAGGTGGCGATGCCCTTACCACCTTTGAAGTTCAGCCAGCAGGTGTAATTATGACCCAGAATGGCACAGATACCGGCGACAATAGAGACATACAACCGGGCACCTTGGCTTCCATCGGCTGAAGGGCCAAACATCTGCCAAGCCAGATTAGCCACCAGTCCACAGGCCAAAAAACCTTTCAAGGCATCTGCTGTGAGCACGAATATGCCCGCCCCCTTGCCCAAAATGCGAAAGACATTGGTAGCACCGATATTTCCGCTGCCTACCGCACGGATATCGACCCCTTTGGCTTTAGCCACGAGGTAACCGGTCGGGATCGAACCCAAAAAATACGCCGCGATGGCAGCCACAACATAGACCATCATTTCCACGCGCGAAATGTAGGGTGTCCACCGCATGGGACAAGGCTCAAATTTTTCGCGTGTCAGGGTGCCGCCGCACAGGCAGACTGCGCTTCGTGGAACCGGATAAACCAAAAAACAACCAGCGCATCCGTGTCGGCGTGATCGGCACCGGCTCGCTGGGCAAGGAACACGCACGCCTGTATGCCGAACTGGCGGCGACGGGCGCATGCGAATTCGTGGGCATCTACGACTCTTTTGCGGAGAATGCACAACGCGTCGCGGACAAGCTGGGCGTAGCAGTTTTTGCCACCATCGAAGAACTGGCCGCCGCTGCCGAGGCTCTCAGCGTGGTGACTCCCACCATCACCCATCATGCTATCGCCCGTGATCTGCTCACCGCCGGCAAGCATGTACTGGTGGAGAAACCCATGACCGAGCGTGCCGAACAGGCGGCGGAATTGGTACAATTGGCCCACCAGAACAATCTCATCCTGCAAGTCGGCCATGTAGAACGCTTCAACCCGGTTTTCGATTATCTGCAAAAGGCCGTCAGCCAGCCCAAATTCATCGAAACCCATCGCTTGTCTCCCTACCCTGCCCGTAGCATCGATATCGGCGTGGTGCTGGACTTGATGATCCACGATCTGGATGTAGTGCTCGCCTTTGTCAATTCACCTGTCACCAGTGTGGATGCCGTGGGCATCGCGGTGCTCAGCTCCACAGAAGATATCGCCAATGTGCGCCTGCGCTTTGAAAACGGCTGCGTAGCCAATCTCACTGCCAGCCGCATCAGCCCGGAGCGCATGCGGAAGATCCGTGTTTTCAGCAGTGGTGAGACCACCAGTTATGTCTCCCTCGATTATCGCGCCCAGCAAGGATTCATCTACCGGCTGGCCCGCTCTGATGAGCAGGAATCTTCTCTATTGAAGAAGCTGCTCAGTGCGAATGATTCGACCATCGTCAGCGAATTTGCCGGCAAGAAAATCGTGCGCGAGCCGGTGCCGATCACCAAAGACGAACCGCTCAAGCTGGAGCTTCAGCACTTCGTCGCGTGTGTCCGGGAGAAGCAGCAACCACGCGTTAGCGGCGTCTCGGCCAAACAGGCATTGGACCTGGCGCTGGAGATCACCGAACAGATTTCACGCAGCGGCGCAAAGATTCCCGTCGGCACATGAGCAAGAGTTTCATGGTCGTGGCCGGTGAAACCAGCGGGGATACGCTGGCTGCCGAGCTTGTCCTCGCCCTGAAGCAGCAACCGCAGTTCACCCGAGCCCCCTTCCCTCCACAATTCTTTGGAGCAGGCGGCCATAAGATGGCCGAAGCCGGCGTGGATCTTTCCTTTGATCTCACGAAGCATGCCGTGTTCGGCTTCTTCGATGTGTTCAAAAAATATCTGGAGTTCCAGAAGCTCTTCAACGAGCTGGTGACTGTCGCCGAAAATCGCCTGCCCGATGTGTTCATCGGAGTTGATTTTTCCGGCTTCAACCGCCGGCTAGCCCATGCCTTAAAAGAACGGGCCCGGGCGCAAAGTGGGCCATTCACGAATTGGCGGCCGAAGTTTGTGCAATTTGTCTCTCCCCAAGTATGGGCCTCAAGACCCGGTAGAGCCCAACAATTGGAAGATGACCTGGATCTGTTGCTGAGTATCGTGCCCTTTGAAAAAGAGTGGTATGCCAAGCAAACACCTCGCTTGCATGTGGATTACGTTGGTCATCCCGTGGTGGATCGACTGCAGACCTATCGCGAACAAAGACGGACACAGAAGCAAACTGCAGACAAACCGGTGGTTCTGCTTTTACCCGGCAGCCGCCGTAAAGAAGTGACCCGTCATCTGGAGGTTATGCTGGTATCAGCCGCGCAGATACGTGCACAAGTAGCAGCCGAGTTTCGCATCATTCTGCCAAACGAGCATCTGGCGGAATTGGCCCGCCCGATGATTAACGATCCGTCCATCAAGGTGCAGATCGGCGGATTATCTGAAGCTTTGTGCCATGCCACCATGACCATCGCATCTTCCGGCACGGTCACTACCGAGTGCGCCTTCATGGAAGTGCCCACCGTGGTGCTCTACAAAGTATCCGCCCCGGAATATCTCATCGGCAAACAGATCGTGACCGTGGATCACATCGCCTTGGTGAACTTGATCGCTGGTCGCACTATCTTCCCGGAATTTATCCAACACGAAGCCACGGTGGATAATCTCACCAATGCCTCTCTGAAGTGGCTGAAAAACCCTGTCGAACGCCAAAAAGTGGTAGAGGAACTGCAACCCGTGATCGCGACGTTTGGTGAGGGCGAAGCCACCGCCCGATGGGCCAAGGCAATTGCCGCCCTCTTGTGATTCTGCCCGCGACAGGCGGATGACCGCAACCAGCCTCAATCCTCAAAGATGGGTTCTTCGTGCTTCAAATCCTTCTCTTTGCCTGCGAATTGAAGCGAAGATACTAACTGCTTCAGTTTGTAGAAAACCACATCAGCCTCTTTTTCAAAGGTAGTCGTACTGACTAAAAGCGTACCACCTTGGCATGATACCAGCTGAACCCGCTGATGTCGCTTACTGTTGATGTTCCCTGTCTCGGCAGTGAAATTCAAAACCTTGCGCCCCATGACATAGGAAGTAGAACGTAACGGAGTGGTATCTCCAAAAAGTTTACTCACTACTGGCCAAACAGTTTCATGGGTGAACTCGGCATATTCTTCAGGCAGCAATTTGAACTTCACCCAGTCACGACGGGCTGAGTCCAGATAGACGACGATATCACGACGATCCTCAGAAGCGGATGTCCCATAGCGGGCGGGCACAGTAAGTCCGATCAACTCTTCACCAGTGTTGATACTTATCAGGCCGCCATAGAGATTCCCCTGTGAAAAAATCTTGGTGACTTTCAGTTCCAAAGCTGGCGGCTCTTTTTCGGCGGCTGGGGCTGCTGCTATATCTGCGGGATTTCCAGCGATCGGCTCAGTATCTCCACCTGTTGGGGCCGCAACATTAGGTTCCTTAACTTGGGCAACCAAGCCAAGACACGTCAGGCTGG
>JAURFH010000262.1 GCA_030834415.1 Verrucomicrobiota bacterium
TTTGTTGAACGGGAAGACGGATTCTTTCACGGCCCAGTATTTCGTCCAGATCTCCTCGGTGAAGCCGAGTTCCTTGAGGGTCTTGCCGGCCATCACGCGGGCCGCAAGCTTCGCGAGTGGCTGGCCGATGGCTTTCGATACGAAAGGAACGGTGCGCGAAGCGCGCGGATTCACTTCCAAGACATATACCACTCCGTCCTTCACGGCATACTGCACGTTCATGAGGCCGATGACTTTCAGTTCACGGGCCATAGCGTGGGTGTAATCGCGGATGGTCTTGATGGTCTCCTGGCTGAGGGTATGCGGCGGGAGGACCATGGCGGCGTCACCAGAGTGCACACCGGCGAACTCGATGTGCTCGAGCATGCCACCGACGACGATGGTGCCGTCGGCCGGATTCTCGAACTGGCCGACATCGGTGATGCAGTCCACGTCCACCTCGGTGGCGTCTTCGAGGAACTTGTCCACGAGCACCGGGCGACCGGCGGAAATTTCCAGTGCGGCATTGCGATGGAAGTAGTCCCGCAATTCCGCCTCGGAGTAAACGATCTGCATGGCGCGACCACCCAAGACGAAGGAAGGACGCAGTAAAACTGGATAGCCGAGCTTGGTCGCTACGACCACGGCTTCTTCCACGGTGGTGGCGGTGCCGTTGGGCGGTTGGGGAATGCTCAGCTTGTCGAGCATGGCGGCGAAGAGCTTGCGGTCTTCAGCCACTTCGATGCTTTGCGGCGAGGTGCCGATGATGTTCACCCCGTTCTGCTGGAGACCGAGGGCGAGATTCAGCGGCGTCTGGCCGCCGAACTGGGCGATGGCACCCCAGCAACCTTCACGCTCATAGATGTGCAGCACATCTTCCAGCGTGAGCGGTTCGAAAAAGAGTTTATCGGATGTATCGTAGTCGGTTGAGACGGTTTCCGGATTCGAGTTCACCATGATGGTCTCGAAACCGTCTTCCTTCAGGGCGAAGGAAGCATGCACGCAGCAATAATCGAACTCGATGCCTTGGCCGATTCGGTTCGGGCCACCACCGAGAATCATGACCTTTTTCTTGTCCGACTTCTTCACCTCGTCGTCCCCGCGATCATAGGTGGAGTAAAAATAGGGGGTATAGGCCTCGAATTCGGCCGCGCAGGTGTCCACCAGACGGTAGCTGGGGATCAGGCCCTGTTTTTTGCGTTCAGCACGGATGGCGTCCTCCGTTTGGCCGGTCAAATGGGCGATTTGACGGTCGGAGAAGCCGAGAGACTTCGCTTTGGCTAACAATTCCGGGTTCATCACGTTGAGTCAGGCGGTTTGTTGACCGCAAAACGGCCAGAAGTAAGCCTGACACTACCCTTACTGGCAAGTCTGGGTTGAGGAAGATTTGAAGCGATGCCGAATTCTTGCGGATTGGCGGCGGCAAATCATCCGGGCAGGTGGATAAGCCTGTTGAAAATTGGGTTAAGCCCGTTTCATCTGTGCTGCGACCGATTTGATTACCCTAGTTAACACAATTTAGTGACTGGTTGTTTTTCACGTGATTACATTTTTTGGTGGAATTTCTGCGTAAGATAAGAGGTTTGTCCTGATTAAAGTCGTAAATAACTTATTATAAATAGGTTATGTGTTTTTCGATGAGGCGTAACCAGTCGCTTTAGCGGACAAATCTTTTCACATAAGCTCTACGTGAGATTACTTATTTTAACCTTCTCAGATGGAAATCACCCAAAATGCCTATTCAAGAAAATGAAACCCGCTAGCATCTTTCGACGTCATCAAGTGTTAGATAATTTAATAAAATTTATGCGATTCATTACCTGGGTTCTTGCTGCCGGATTGTTAGCTGGCGGCTGTGGTGGCAAGGAAGATGTGGGGGTGGCCCCCCCGCCTGCGCCCGCTACGCAAGGGGTGTCCATGGCAGCCACGCCTGAAACTGGGGCGGTGGTACCGACGGGTGGTAATCCGGTCGGAGGTGCGCCGGAAGTGGCGGCGGTGGCACCGCCGGGAGCGGCCGTGGAGAGCGGTCCGCAGGACATCTTTAAGGGGATGACGGAGCAGCAGATCAAAGAATTTAAGGAGTCGGCGACGCCGGAGACGCACGACATGAATCTGGCCCCGCTGATGGAAGCGGTGACGGGTTTCATGGCGGAGTTCAAGCGGGCGCCAGGCAGCCAAGAGGAGATGGTCAAAGCGCGTTACCTGCAGCGGGTGTTGTTTGCCCCTAAAGGCAAGCGGTATGTGATCAACCCGCAGACGGGAGAAGTAACGACGGAGAACCAGTAAGAGAACAATCAAGCTCAACAACCAAACAAGTCAGATATGAACGACAATAAGAAGCAAAGCACGTTGATGCGGTTGCGCCACGCATTCACGCTGATCGAGCTGCTGGTGGTGATCGCGATCATCGCGATCTTGGCTGGCATGCTGTTGCCGGCTTTGGCCAAGGCCAAATCGCGGGCTCTGCAGAACGGGTGCCTGAACAACACCAAGCAGGTGGGGGTGATGTTTGGCATGTATCAAGCCGACAACACGGACCGCTTGCCGCCAGCCGTATTGCGCTGGGTGGCGGGTGTGGCGTGGTCTTGGGATGATTACCTGCATGGCTATATGGGGGGGCCGGAAACGATGTCTACGCTCAAAGCTTGGGAACCGAGAAAAGGTCAAGGTGGCAACCGTTACTCAAACCACTCGCTCTTCGCTCAAAACCCACCGGCGATGAAATTGATGAAGTGTCCCTCGAATAAATTGATCTCTTCAGACACGCGTTTCCCGGATGCCGGTCGTAGCTACGCGATGCCGCGTAACTCGATGGACTTTGGTGGTGCGGGTGGTGGTGCTTTGTCTTTCATGTCCACCGGTGCTAGCCAATGGCCACCGAATCCGAACAGTCTGACGGGTGTCGGCTTGCGGTGGTATCACGGAGAGAATCCGGGTAATGCCTGGAACTCCAGTGACAAATGGGACAACGGCAAGGAGCCGCAGCGCCAAGTGGGCGTGAATGCTTCGATGATAAAGGACCCTACGGGCACTATTGCGCTGACAGAAATCATCCGTGGTCGGCCGAGTTCGGCTGCTTCGGGTGGTTCGACCTGTCAGCAAGGTTCCTTGGCCAATCAGACGATTGATAGTGCCAATGTGCACTTTGCGACGACTTCCACCGGCAATATTCAGTATGTGGATCCACGGGCATACCATAACAGCTACATCGACTACCTATTTGTGGATGGCCATGCCGAGAGTATGCTGCCCAACAAGTCCTTGGGGACGACCAATACCAGTCTGAGTAAACAGACGGGGATGTGGACCATTCATCCTAAGGATTAGTTTTGGCTGGGTAAAATATTTCAGCAAGTTCAAGCGGAGGCTTCGGCCTCCGCTTTTTTTGTTTTTATCGATACACTCCGGCTTGCCACAGGCATGCGTCCGGTGCTTTATTGGCCGCAAGAACATGCCTGCCGGACCAAGCCAGAGCGCGGAGGATTACTTGGAGCGCATCGATGAACTCATCGAGGAGAAGGGGTATGCCCGCGTGGTGGACATCGCCTCGTCCCTCAAGGTGCGTCAAGCTTCGGTGACCGGGATGGTCCAGAAGCTCGGCGATCAGGGTTATCTCGATTATGTGAAGTATCGCGGACTCGTCCTGACGGATAAAGGGCGCGAGGTGGCCCGTTTCATCCGCAGCCGGCATGAGACGCTTTCCCGCTTCTTCTCCCTGCTGAAACTCGATGAGGAGACGCAGAAGCGGGACATCGAGGGCATCGAACATCATCTGAGCCAGGTGACATTGGATTGCCTGGATGACCTCACCAGTTTTCTGGAGAAGAACCCGGCCACCCTGAAACGTTTTCAACAGAGCCGGAGCGCCAAGACGGCCGCGGGCAAAACGAGTTCCTCATGAGTTCGCTTTTCGACGGAGCCGACTGGCCCCGCTGGCTGGAGCTGGCGCGGCAGACCGTCGAAATGACCATCGAACAGCTTCCCGAAGTGTTACGCCATCATGTCGTGAAGTTACCAATTAGCTATGAGCTCAAACCGGCACCTGAACTGATCGAGGATGGGATCGAGCCGGACACTTTGGGACTCTTTGTTGGCCAGGCGTTTCCGGACGGCATCTCGGGCATGGAAGCTCTGCCTGCCCAGATTATCCTTTATCTGGAGAACTTGCGTGCCTTTGCCGATCATGATGAGGAGACCTATCGCTTGGAGGTGCAAACGACTTTTCTTCATGAACTGGGCCATTTCCTCGGGCTGGATGAGCAGGACTTGGCCGACCGGGAACTGGACTGAGCGGTCGCACCGAAACCGTTCTCGCTTGCCACAAGGGAGCATTCTGACGAACTTGACGGGGTGAACACCGAGGTTGCCAACTGATCCATGTCCCCGACCCCACAACTCCCCGAGTGGGCGGCGGAAGTGGTCTCTCTCTACGAGAGCCACGCGGCGAACCAATTCGTGTTGTACGGTAATGTGGAGGATGAATTTGTCCTGCCGCTGGGAGCGCAAGCCACTCTGGGCAGTCTCACCGATTTCCTGTTGAAAGTGCTTATGCCCCGTTTCGACGTGGTGCTGAGTTTTGACTTGGGCAATGGCATCCGCGTGGAGAAGGGCGGTGAGCTGTTCAACCAGTGGCCGCGCATGAAGGAAACGGCGGACTTGCCCAAGACACCGCGCGGCGCAGTGGAGACACTCACGCGTTACTTCCGCTATTGTTCCAATCTCACGCGCATGGGCAAGTTACCCTTGCAGATCGGGTGCTGGATACGATCCGCACATCTCGTGGCTCCGGCAGCACAAGGCACGACAAACTACGATCTCAATGCGCTGGCATTGCTCATGCGCGACTGGGCCTCTGATCCTTTGTTGGCAGGCCAGCCGTTGGTAACATGCCTCATCGCGGAGAACTTTAACGATCTGCATCCCTTGCTGGCGAACAATCCACGCGCTGCTGCCATCAAAATTTCACTTCCGGCGGCGGATGAGTTGCAGTCTTTCCTGAAGCTAGTGGCAGGTAAGTATGCGACCGCGTTAAAAGAATTTGGAACATCGATGGAGTCACTGGCAGCATCTCTAGCGGGCACGACGTTGAGCGCGATCGATCACCGGCTGAAGCTGAAAGAATACGAGGAAGAGCCTTTGCATGCGCAGGATCTGGTGACCTTGAAGAAGGAGTTGGTGGAGAAGGATTGCAACGATCTCATCGAGTTCATCGAGTCCAAGCGCACGCTCGACGATCT
>JAURFH010000263.1 GCA_030834415.1 Verrucomicrobiota bacterium
TAGTCGGTTTCTTCATTCTCCCTTGGATGGGAGCGAGAGCGGAAACGTTCAAATGCCGATGGCCGAGCCCGATCAATGCCCATCCGGGCTGCGCGTGGCTGTAGCAGGCACTCCACCGTTCATCGCCGCTTCGGCAGTCTTGGAATTAGTCGGCGTGAACTTCTTCACCAGCCAGGAATCACGCAGGTCATCCAGCAGTGAATACGCCACCGGGGTCACCACCAGCGTCAGCAACAGCGCCAGCGTCTGCCCACCGATCACCACCACCGCCACCGCACGACGCTCTTCCGCTCCCGGTCCGGAGCCCAGCGCCAGCGGGATCATGCCCACCACGAAAGTCAGCGTCGTCATCAGGATGGGACGCAAACGGTCGCGATTGCCTTCCATGATGGCTTCCAAACGATCCATCCCTTTCTTGCGCAACTGGTTCATATGATCGATCTGCAAGATGGAGTTCTTCTTCACGACACCGAATAACACCAGCAGGCCCAAGGCAGAATACAGATTGATGGTATTCCCCGTCAGCCAGAGCGTGAGGAAGGCGAAAGGCAGCGTCAGCGGCAAGGACAACAAAATCGTGAACGGATGGATCAGGCTCTCATACTGCGAGGCCAGGATCATATACATGAAAACGATGGAAAGCGCGAAGGCCCAGATGAACTCATCAAACGTGCGTTGGAATTCTTTCGCCCGACCGGAGACCTTGGTCGTATAGACCGGCGGGAGGTTCATGCGCTTCACCTCTTCATCCAGCGCTTTGATACGGTCCGCCATGGCGTAGCCGGGAGCGACACCAGCGCGCAGACTCACCTGACGTTGACGATCCAGGCGGTCGATACGGGAGGCCGTTTGCGCCGGGACGATCTGCACGAGATTATCCAGTCGCACCAATCCGGCCCGCTTGCTCGGCACAAAGAGGCGGGAGATCGTATCAGGATCATTGCGGCGTCCCTCGGTGAGCCGCAGTTGCACATCATACTCTTCGCCCATCTGCGGATCGCGGAAACGGGAAACCTTCTCATCACCACCGACCATCACACGTAAGGCGGAGGAGATATCCTGAGTGTCTACGCCGAGCGCAGCAGCGCGTTCGCGATCGATCACCACGCGCAGTTCTGGCTTGTTCAATTTCAAAGTGGTATCCGCGTCCACGATGCCCAACTCTGGGGCTTTCTTGCGCAAGGCATCGGCATACTTCGCCAATGATTCGAGATCCGGTCCCAGCAGCGAATAATCGATCTCATAGCTCGGTCCGCCGATGCTGATGGAGGATGCCCCGGCCCTGACCGCCACGCGCAGATGCGGCAGTTTACGCAAAGCGGTGCGCACCTTTTGCGCCACGTCCTGCTGGCTGTAATTGCCTTTGAAGATATTAAGCGGGTCGTGCAGCCAGCGCTTCACATTGATCGTTCGCTCTTCATGAGGCGGGATGCGCACGAACACACGCATATTGTTCGAGCCGCTGATGCGGCTGGACCCGATGGAAGCCAGATAAAGCTCCACCTCCGGGATCTCGCTCAAAATCTTCTCCACCCGGCTGGCCACATCTTCCATCGCCGGCAAGCTGGTACCTTCGGGTGCCGTGATACTGATCTCGAATTCCCCTTCATCCGTGCTGGCGGGCACAAACTCCTGCGGCACCTTGTCATAGAGCGGCACGGAGGCCAGCATCACCAGCACTGCACCGGCCGCCACCCACCAGCGATAGCGCATGGCCCAACCCAGCACCGCCATGTATGCGCGCTCGATGAAAGCGTAGAAGCCGCCACGCGAATTGCTGTCCCCATGACCTTTGCCTTCTTTCACGCGCAGCAAGCGAGCACTCATCATCGGGGTAAGCGTGAAAGACACCAGCAAGCTCACCATGATGGCCACCGCCGAGGTCAAACCGAACTGGAAGAGGAACCGCCCGGAGATACTGGACATGAACGAGACCGGCACAAAAATCACCACCAGTGAAAGCGTGGTGGCGAGCACCGCCATACCGATCTCCGCCGTGGCTGCGCGTGCGGCCTCAAACGGATGCATCTTCTTCTCCTCGATGAAGCGGAAGATGTTTTCGAGCACCACGATGGCGTCATCAATCACGATACCCACCATCAACACCAACGCCAGCATGGTCACGCTGTTCAGGGTGAAATCCATCGCCCACATCATGCCGAAGGTCGAGATGACGGAAGCCGGGATGGCCACACCGGCGATCAATACCGCCCGGATGTTTCGCATGAAGGCGAACACCACCAGACAGGCCAGGATACTGCCCAAGACCAAGTGCACTTCGATCTCATGGAGCGCTTCGTAGATGTAACGCGACTGATCCTCGATGATCTCCATCTTGATGTCACTGGGAAGCTGGGATGCGATATCCGGCAGCTTCTCTTTGACCCCTTCGATAACAGCTACCGCATTCGCATCAGACTGGCGCTTCACACTGAGCGTAACGCACGGCACACCGTTTAATCGTGCCAGGGAACGCTTCTCTTTCACCCCGTCTTCCGCGTAACCAAGATCGCTGATGCGGACAGGTGAACCGTTCACTTGGGCGACGACCAGATCGTTGAACTGCTTCGGGTCGGTGAAGCGGCCCAAGGTGCGCAGGGATTGCTCGGTCAATGGGGAACGCACATTACCACCGGGCACGTCCGCGTTCTGGCGCACGATGGCATCCCGCACCACGGAGATGGGAATCTGGTAGGCGGCCAATCGTTCAGGATCCACCCAGATGCTGATGGCCCGCTCCCAACCGCCTTGAATCTCCACTTCACCCACGCCCAGAGAACGTTCCAACTGCACTTTGGCGACTTTGTCGGCGATCTCGGTCAATTCGCGCTCCGGTCGCTGGCCGGAAAGCGCGATGGTCATAGTGGGCGAACGGTCGCTGTCAAACTTGGTCACTTGCGGTGGGTCCACGTCACGAGGAAGCTCACCTAGCACGCTAGATACGCGGTTCCGCACATCTTCCACGGCACGGTTCACATCGCGGCTCAGGTCAAACTGGATGATAACGAAGGAGCTGCCGTAACCAGAGATAGACCGCAGCTCGGTGATACCTTCCACGGTATTCACTTGCTCCTCGATGGGCTGCGAGATGAGGGTCTCCATCTCGACAGGCGAGGCACCGGTCAGGCGCGTGGAGATATAAACGGTGGGGATATCCACCGGTGGGGTGCGATCCACACCCAGCTTGAAGAATCCGGCGGTGCCGACCACCACCAGCGACAGGATGATCATGGTCGCGAAGACCGGGCGGCGGATGCAGATTTCAGCGAGCTTTTGCATGATGACGCTTTAGCTCTCTTTCACTACTACCGGTTCACCCGTCCGTAGATTGCCCGGATCGCGCACAACTGCTTCACCGGGCTTGAGGCCCGACAATATCTCCACCCATTTATCGCCAACGCGACCGGAGCTGACGGGGCGTTCCACGGCCTTGCCGTCTTTGATGGTCAGCACTTTCTCCACGCCAGCGAACGTCACCAACGCATCAAGCGGCACTGTCAGGGCGGGTTCATTCAAGCTCACCACGATATCCGCTTGGGCGAAAAAGCCGGGGCGCAAACGACCGGGGTTCGGCACATCTGCTTCCACCATGAGCATGCGGTTGAGATCGTTGAGCATCGGGCTAAGGCGTTTGATCTCGCCCAGATAGACATTGGTATCACCGGTCACAGTCAGACGGACGGGCTGGCCTTCCTTGACCAATGAGGCACGGCGCTCGGGGACTTCCAAACGCAGACGCAGGATGTCACTGCGAACGATGGTCGCCACCGGAGAACCCACGCTAAGATACTCGCCTTGGCTGGCTTTGCGCTCCTGCACGATGCCGTCGAAAGGCGCCTTGATGGCGGTCTCTTCCAACTGTTGTTTGGCGATGGCTACTTCCGCGCGACGTTGGGCCAGTTGGGCCTGCCGGTTACGAGCTTCCTCAAGAGCATCACGCTGGCGGTTCAATGCCACTTCATAGGCCGCTTCTACGGTGCTCACTTCTGACTCCGAGGATACGCCTTCTTTGGACAGTTTGAGAACCCGCTCGCGATTCTTTTTGGCTTCCTCCAGGACGGCGGCGGCTTCCCGCACCAGACTGGTCTTGGAAACATCCACCTGGTCATCATCTCCTTCCAAGGGCAGGCCCAGTTTGGCCCGGGCTTGGGCGAGCAAGGCTTCCGCTTGCATCAGCTTCACTTCGTATTCCCGCTTTTCGAGTTGGGCGATCAATTGCCCTTTCTTCACCACGGAGCCGATATCCACGCTCACCAATTGCATGCGGCCAGAGACCTTCACGCCCAAAGTCGCCTGCTCGTAAGCAGCCAAAGCACCCACAGCCGCAATGGTCCGCTCCAACCCTTGCATCTGCGCCTTGCTGGTCTGCACCGGGCGGGGAGGACCCGAGGGGCCTTCCTTGCCTTTGCCCTTCGCGTCATTCTTCGCCGCTCCGCATCCGGCAAGCATCCCTGCCAACAGCACCAGAAACAGCGGCTGAAAAAACGCCTTCCGCCAGTCGGACTGATTGATCCAGTTCAATGAATTCAAAATCGTAATGTATTAAACGCCCACGGCCCCAAACCGTACGCATACGGACTATTTTAGGGCACCTTGTGACGATGAGCAATATTACTATCAGTTTGCCTAAAGGCGAATCAAGGACGGTCGCAATATTTCCAGACGCCAGTAGGCATTGGATGATTCACATTCTTTGGGGCTACCTGCCCCTTCACTTGGTCGCTTTGGGATCGGCGCGCCGAAGCGATTCCACATGGTAGTCGAACCAAACGGGGGCCAGAGTCTCGATCATCTTGGTGCGTTGGTGTTCCAAGCCCTCAAGTTCGATGTAGGTGTGGTCGATATCCAGGTCGAGCAAAGCCTGATGGAAGTCCCGCACGGTCGGCAAGTGCCCGCCATCTTTCGTGCCGCAGGCGATCTGGATGCGCAGCTTGCCCTTGATCTGTTCCACGTTCTTCTTCAGCAGCAGGAACACATCGTTGTCGATGTAGTTCTGTTTGTCCGGGCCGAGGTAGCTGTTCGGATATTCCGTGGGTTTGGACGGGTCATAGCCATCGGCCGTGTGCGGCACATTGCCCGCCTGACAGAAAAGCGAGCTGAACATCTCGGGATACTTGATGGCCAACCGTGTGGAACCGCGTCCGCCCATGGAGAAGCCCTCGATGCACCGGCCATGGCGCGCCGCGACA
>JAURFH010000264.1 GCA_030834415.1 Verrucomicrobiota bacterium
GCCTCCACCGAAATGCGCCTGACGATAACGCGCATACCAGGCCGGGATGGTCGAACGGTTGGAATCCACGCTGTCCGTCCCGTTACTGCCATCCCGTTTCACGTAACCGGAAACCATCCGGCGCAGCCCGCTGTTTGCATCCGTCGCTGTGCTGTAACCGTAAGGGCCGTAAATCGGATAGCCGTCATGCGCCCAACCGACGATGGGTGAGTGCTTAGTCACCCCGGAGGCGCTCTCACTGTAGTTCTTGGTGCTGGAATTGTAGTCCACATGATCCCCCAACTGGTAGCGCAAACCGATCGGGTTCTGATGGGTATGGTAGATCGCCGAAGGAGGCTGGTGGCCCAAAGCATAATCGAAGTTGAACGCTTCCGCCACTGGCGCATTCCGGTGCCAGTAGTAGGCAGATTGTGTATGCGGCGCCTGCCCTTGGATCTGCGTGCCATCCCACGCCTGACCATCAAGCGCGTTGAAAATAGCCACGCCATTCACATACAAACCGGAGTAACCGCCTGAGGTGGAATCCTTGGTGCCGCTTTGTGAGATCGGACTGCGCGGGAAGCGGCGGATACCATGCTGGTTCGTCGGCCAGAACATGAACTGACCACCCATCGGATTCAGCCATGGGCCCATGACATGACTCGAGAGGCCGCTATACTTCACATAGACCCAACTAGTAGAGTAGACAATTTCCTGAATATCCGAATAGGTGGGCGAGACTTGGCCGCTCCAGGTGGTGGAAGTCGTACCACTGGTGCGGGCACTGGTGGTTTCATAGACCCGGGCATACTTAGCCGAATTCGTCGTATACCACGCGCTCAATTGCGGGCTATCCGCAGCTTCTATCAGCAGGCTCCCAGCCCCAAATACTGCCGCCACCGTCAAAGTCCTGAGTAAAAGTTTCATCACTACGACCCTTTCTTGTTGGTGAAGAGTCAAATACGGAGGCGTAAAGCAATTGTTTAGCGCAGTGATGAGAATTGTAAATCAAGTGTAAATCTTCGGCCTGTTCAGAAAACGCATGAATCTGAGTAATATCACGGAATTACAGGCCAATATTGTTAAGACAGCGTAAATTCACTAGCCCTCATGCAGATGTCGTGATTAACCCGTATCGTGCTTCCAAATCCCAATGATTCTGCCATGCTTGCTGACGAGATACTCATGGCTATGTCAATTTCGAACCAAACTGCGGACAGCACTACCCGTATCCTGATCATTGACGACGACAAAAAGCTTTGCCGCCTCATCGGTGATTATCTGGAGCCGCTGGGTTACCACGTAGAAATGGTTCATAACGGCCCTGAGGGGGTGGAAAAAGCTACTGCCGAGAAATGGCATGCGGTGTTGTTGGACGTGATGCTGCCCGGCATGGACGGCTTCGAGGTGCTGAAACGCATACGCGCCAAGTCCGGCGTCCCCATCCTCATGCTCACCGCCCGCGGTGAAGAAGCGGACCGCATCGTGGGTCTGGAGATCGGTGCCGATGATTACCTGCCCAAGACCTTCTCCACCCGTGAGCTGTTGGCCCGGCTCCGCGCCGTGATGCGCCGGTCACAAGTCACGAGTGAATCTCATACGGAGATTGAGCCTGAAGCCGTAGTCGGCCCCTTGCGCGTGAACCCAAACAGCCGTCACGCCGCCATGGGTGACCAACCACTTGTGCTCACGCCTGTGGAATTCGATCTGCTCTACTGTCTGGCCCGCGCCAAAGGCCGCGTGAAGACGCGTGAAGCCCTACTGGATGAGATCCGCGACCGCAACTACGAGGTGTTTGACCGTTCCATCGACGTACACATCTCGGCCCTGCGTCGCAGACTGGGCGATGACGCCAAAGAACCCCGCTATATCCGCACCGTCCGGGCGGCTGGCTACATGATGATGAGTCCGGAAGAGTAAGGCCATGTCAGCATGAAGCACCGTTTCCCCCTATACGCCAAGATCCTTACTTGGTTTTTTCTGAATATCATCGTGTTAGGGGTGATCGGCTGGTTCATTTTGCATTCCCAAGTCAAATCCGGCGTGGATTCCTTCCTCTCTGGCTATGTGACCCAACGGGTAGAACCGCTGGCGCGGGAGGTCATCGCTGAACTCGGCAAGGCTTCCAAAGACGAGTGGGGCGACATCTTGAAACGACGTAGCGAAGAAAACGGCGTCACCTTTTGCCTCACTCTCGAAGGAGAGCAAGGCTTGTTTGGCAGTGTGCCCGAACTGCCGGACAAAATCCGGCGCCGACTGCCCAAAGGGCCACCACCCGGCTTGCGCAACCGCCCTGGTCGTCGCCCGCGGAACGATTTCTCAGAAGACGACGAAGGTGCAGGACCTCCTGAAGGACAACCCGAGATGGAAATCCGGGATATGCGCCCGGGCCCGATAAACGGCATTTTCCCGATTCATCAGAGGTTTTTCGTCCAAACTGAAAACCCGGATTATTATTGGGTCGGAGTGCAAACCCGCTTCACCAGCACCGATACAAACAGCGGCGCACCCGGTGCCCTGTTCATGCGCTCGAAGACTTTTAGCGCGGGCGGATTATTCTTCGACTACACCCCTTGGCTTTTTGGCACCAGCAGCATCGTTTTCATCTCCGCCCTCTTCTGGATGCCACTCGTCCGCAGCATCACAGGCTCTGTTTTACGCGTCACCAAGGCTGCCGAGCAGATCGCCGAAGGTCAGTTCGACGTGCAAGTGGATACCAAACGCGACGATGAGATTGGTCGTCTGAGCGATGCTATCAATCGCATGTCCGAACGCCTCTCCGGCTTTGTCCATGGCCAAAAACGTTTTCTCGGCGACACCGCCCATGAGTTGTGCGCTCCCATCGCCCGCATGCAGATGGCCCTGGGTATTCTCGAACAACGCGCGGATGCCAAACAGAAGCCTTACGTGGATGATGTGCGTGAGGAACTGCAGAACATATCAGTGCTGGTGAACGAACTACTCTCTTTCTCCAAAGCCGGTCTCCGGCCGAAAGCGCTCAAGCTGAAGGCGATCGATGTCAACGCGTTGATCCAAAAGATCGTCTCGCGCGAAGTCAAAGACCAAGTGGAGATTGATCTGAATATCCCCGAAAGACTCGCTGTGTTGGGCGAGGAAGACCTGCTGGTGCGCGCGATCGGCAATATCGTCCGGAATGCCATCCGCTATGCTTCCCAATCTGGCCCCATCCAGATCGCTGCCCGCACAGTGAAGGAAGGTGTGGAGATCATCATCTCCGATCACGGCCCCGGCGTGCCGGATGATAACATCACCAAACTCTTCGATCCTTTCTATCGAGTAGATGCCTCACGCAATCGCGAGACCGGCGGTGTCGGCCTTGGCTTGACGATTGTGAAGACCTGCATCGAGGCCTGTGGCGGCACCGTTTCCGCCCGCAATCGCAAGAGCGGCGGTCTGCGGGTCATCATACGTCTGCAACCCGCCGAGCTGGAGGAAGACTCCACCAATCATTGACGGCGCGCCTCTTCTCGCCTGAAATCCGCGCATGAACCGCGTGGACAGGTTGCTGGGCATGATTCTCTTCCTCCAAGGACGCCGTGTCGTCCGGGCTGAGGACATGGCCGCGCATTATGAGATCAGCGTGCGCACAGTCTATCGCGATCTGGCGGCACTGGGCGAAGTGGGCGTACCCATCGTAGCGGAAGCGGGGGTGGGCTATAGTTTGGTGCGCGGTTATCACCTGCCACCTGTGATGTTCACCGCTCAAGAGGCCGGAGCCATCGCCACCGGCAGTGTGTTGGTGAACCAGTTCACCGATGTTTCTCTGCAAGCTCCGATGCAATCCGCGCTGATGAAGATCCGTGCCGTCTTGCCCATCGAGCAGCAGCGTCACTTGGAAAACATTGAGCGCAGCATCGCCTTCCCCCGCCATAAAACCACAGATGCTGTTAACCTCATCGAACTGCAACAAGCCCTCGCCCAACGCCGGGTGGTGCGTATCGAATATCAGGGTGCGAAGGATGAACAGGCCAAGCCGCGCGATATCGAGCCGCTCTTTCTGATCTACTATCTGGAACGTTGGCACCTGATGGCTTGGTGCCGTTTGCGTCAAGATGTGCGCGACTTCCGTACGGACCGCATCCAGCGTATCACCATCCTGAAGGAAACGTTCACTCCCCGCGATGATGTGACGTACGAAAAACTACGTGACCTGTGGCGAAAGGAATCCACGAGCCTGACCGCCAAGGTGCTTTTCGCCCCTTTATCCGCGGAACGTGCCCGCCGCGAGTGGTCTTTGGGCGTGCAGAATGAAGTGAAGCGCAAGGACGGTTCCGTTCTCACGCTCTGCACGGGCTCGTTCGATTGGATGACCGGCTGGCTGCTCTCCTTCGGCTCGAACGCGACTGTCCTAGAACCACCGGAATTGAGACAACGCGTCATTGAAGCAGCTGAACGGGCACTGGCGCACCATCGTAAAGCATCCTGACATAAGGTTGTCAGTAGCCTCTGCCAAAGTGGCCGCCATATGACAACGGATGTTTGCACTCCTCATAATTCAGCCTCCTCATCGGAAGCTGTTTCACTCCAAGACCCCGCTCGCCACTTGCTGGGTCACACCGCCATTGTCACCGGTGCCAGTCGCGGCGCGGGTAAAGGCATCGCGCTCGCCTTGGGCTCAGCCGGAGCCACCGTCTATGTGCTCGCCCGCACGAGTCGAAAGCACCCGCGCAAAGACGACATTCCGGGCACCATCGAGGACACTGCCGAAGCCGTCACCGCGCGCGGTGGACGCGGCATCGCCCGCGCTTGTGATTGCTCTGACCAATGGCAACTCGAAGCCGCCATCAACCGCATCGGTGCCGAGTGCGGTCACATCGACCTGCTCGTGAACTGCGCGTGGGCAGGCAACGAACTCGCCATCGACCTCAAACCTTTCTGGGAGCAATCGTTCGAGCACTGGGAAAATATGTTTGAGCGAGGCGTGAAAGCATACGCCCTCTCCAGTGCAGCAGTCGTGCCATGGATGCTTCCCAAACGGAGCGCTTTGATCATTAATATCACAGCTTGGGATCGGGACAAATACACTGGACATTTCTTCTACGATCTCTCGAAAAGTACGATGAATCGAATGGCTTTCGCGATGGGGACCGAATTGCGTCATTACGGGGTAGCCACGCTTGCGCTCGCTCCAGGTTTCATGCGAACGGAACGTGTGCTGAAAGCTTTGACA
>JAURFH010000265.1 GCA_030834415.1 Verrucomicrobiota bacterium
AAATCCCGTTTGAACAGGCGGTCCGCATGTCCGCGATAAGGTATGGCCACTGGTGATGGATTGTAATATTCCGCCACACAGAGGTATCGCTGGCTCGCCGCGAACATCAAGTCATACACGTCCGCCAGCTTGTCCGGGTTGATATGGATGAGCACGCCTTTGATGAAAACCAGGTCGAACTTCTGCGGCGGCTGGAAATCGAGGATGGAAGCATGATGCACCGTGGTGCCCTGGATCTGTTCCAGTTCCTTGATCGCCTTTTGGTTGATCTCCACGGCGGCGAGTTGCGCGGCGGGGAGGAGCTGGCGGAGAGCCCGCAAGTTCAGACCGATGTTCGCTCCCAGTTCCAGCACCGAATGCACATTGCGCGTCCGGTCAAGGATCTTGGCGAAGAGGGCGAGGTTGCTGGCGACCCACTGCGCACCACGGTTCCGGGCCGTGTAGTCGTCGCCAAATTCGCCCGCCCAGAACGATTCCTGTTCCGTTGCAAAGGCCGATTTGGCCGGACGCCGGCGCACAGGCTTAGTGGCTGAGCTTTTTCTGTTCGACATGGGCGTTGATAGTGTTCAATTCCGGGCGGGTTTTCAATAACTTCACAATATCTTCTGTCAGAAACACTTGGTCAGGCCGCCATAGCGCTGCGTATAGCGCCTCCACCAGTTGCCAATCCTCCGGGGTATCCAAAGTCCAGCGATAGCCGGACCGGTCTACGTTTCCAGCGTAGGAACGGAGCCGGAAACGTTCCGGATGCTGGTAAATGAACGGGGTGACATGTTCGCGTTCATGCAGCAGTGTCGCTTCCCGCTCGGCGGCAGCGAGGCATTCAAACGTGAACACTTCGGCATCCAGACCGCGCGGATAAGTGCGCTCCAGCACATTACTCAGGTAATCCACTGCCGGCCCGGATTGATTGGCCTCGGTAAACATGGCCAGCATGTCATCCAGGAGCCTGCCGTCAAACATGGGGCAATCGGATGTGATCCGTACAACTATCTCAGCTCCAGCCGCTTGAGCTGTCTTGAAATAGCGGTCCAAGACGTCGGATTCACTCCCTCGATACGTTGGGATGCCAAGTCTGACACATTCATCCACGATGGCGATGTCATCCGGGGCATCCGTAGTAGCCACCCAGATTTCGTCCAGTCGTTTCGCCACCCGCACCCGGTCGATCACGTGGGCCAGCACCGTCTGGTCACCGAGTTTCCGCAGCACTTTTCCCGGCAGACGTGAGGACCCCATGCGGGCTTGGATAATGGCGACGGTTTTCATATGGGGAACAGCAATCACCATAATCTACCCCGCTATCAGATCCCAGCTTAGTGGGGTGCCTTTGGTGAGCGCCTTTGCTGCCGTTTTGCCAATGACTTCGCCCAGATGCCGTGTGTGCAGTCCATGTCCCGGGCGGATGGAGCGCACATTCTTGGTCGTGAAGGGCTCGCCCGATTTCACATCCGCCACGACGAAGAGTGAGCGCCGGAACTGTCGGCTCTTGCTTTCATTCGCGCTGACTTCGTAGTTCACCTTGCCCAGCGCCTTTTCCGTGACACGGATGGCCTCGACCATCGCCTTGAATTCAGCGGGTTCGAGAGAAAACGTCGAATCTGGTCCTGGCACCTTGCGGTCCAGGGTGAAATGTTTCTCCACGATGCACGCCCCAAGTGCCACCGCAGCTACTGGCACGGTGTGGCCCATCGTGTGGTCGGATAATCCGGCCGGAACACCGAAGCGGGTGCTGATGTCGGGGATAGTCCGAAGGTTCATTTCTTCCGGCAGGGCGGGGTATGCGCTGGTGCACTTCAAAAGGGCCAGCTGTACGCAACCACCTTCGCGCAAAGTCTTCACGGCTTCCCTGATCTCTTCCTGCGTGGCCATGCCGGTGGAGGCGATGACCGGTTTCTTGGTCGATGCGATCTTGCGGAGCAACGGTAGGTCCACCAGTTCAAACGAAGCGACCTTGTGCACCGGCACCGCCATCGCTTCGAGAAAATCTACGGCTGAGTCATCGAACGGGGTGGAAAAGAAATCCATGCCCAGCTCTTCCGTGACGGCTTGGAGCTTGGGCTGCCATTCCCAAGGCATGTAAGCTTCCTGATATAAATCGTGCAAGGTTCGGCCGTCCCACAGGGTGCCGCCGCCGATGCGAAAATACTGGTTGTCGCAGGGCATGGTCATCGTGTCCGCTGTGTAGGTCTGCACCTTCACAGCATCCGCGCCAGCTTCTTTCATCGCCTGGCTGATCCGGATGGTCTGGTCGTAATCTTGGCCGTGGTTGGCGGAAAGTTCGGCGATCACGTACACGGGCTGGTCTGGGCCGACGAGGCGGCGGCCTATTTTCAAACAGTTGCTCATCGCATTTCCCTTACCAGATCGAAGGCTTCGGCGGCATGGACTCCCACAGTGCTACCCCATCGCCGGGCGATGCTGCGCAGGGCCTCTGGTGAGCGCGGATGGGGGAAGGGACGGGTCTCGCTTTCGTAGATCTGCATGGCTGCGATCTTTTTTTCCAAGGTGCTGGAGATGTCAAAAAAGGTGTCCGGCCGGAAGACCGGGGAAAAACATTGGAATGCCCACTCCGTTGAGGAAGCCACTTCATAGGCGTAAACACGCTTCACGCAGTGACCGGCTTGCGGTCTCGTGGCGGTGAGGGTGGCGCGGAAGGTGATCACATGATCGTAGTTCAGGTCGCCGCCGTGCTGGGTGAACACTGTATCCGGCTGGAAGGCCGCCAACTGGCGCTCCAGGGCATGGGTGATCTCCAGCAGGGGAATCGTGTCCAGGCGTTGATCGGGAAGTCCTAGCAGATGCACCTGGCTGGCTCCGAGGAACTGGCCGGCCCGTTGTGCGCAATCATAGTGTTTTTCCAACCTGGCGGCGGCTTCAGCTTCCGGGAAGTCTGCACGGGAAGTCAGACCGCTGGCCAGGATCAGCACTTGCACTTCCGCCCCCTCGGCGACAAGCCGGGCGATGGTACCGCCGCATCCCAGCACTTCATCGTCCGGGTGGGCTGCAATGACGAGAATCTTTTTCATCAGTCAGGATCCTGGCGACGGGTGATGGTGACTTCCGCCCGTATCTGTCCCCGGTGGAGGCTTGAGCGTTGGAATTCGAAGCGGAACGGCCCATGGTCCAGAAATGCTTTCGGGTATCCTTCCGCATCCAGCATGCGTATGAAATCGTGCAGGCTTGCCAGTTCGGTGGAATCAGCAGGGAGAAGGCTTTCCTCCGGTTTGCGGCGGGAGAAAACAACAGTTACGCCGCTTTGCGGGACAGGCGTCATCTCCTCGGCGACGATCTTGCGAATGAGTTCCACCGCCAAGCGGTCAGCCCGCAGGTAAATTTCCTCGGCACTTCCTTCCAGACTGAGCGGAGCTTTGGCGTAGACTGGTCCGGCATCCAGTTCTTCCACCATGCGCAAGGCCGTAAGTTTCGTTTCCCTATGGCCACGAATGATGAGGTTTTGGAGCGGGCTGCCGCCCCGGCCGTAAGGCACATCCGTCATGTGAAAGCAGACACATTCGTGCTGTTGATGATACTCGGCCGGTACGCGGCTGGACCAGTGGAGAAAGAAAATAAAACGGGGCCGGGCGACCTGGGCGAGGCTGGCGGAGAGTTCTGCCGGGCTGCTCACGAAATGCCATTGTCCGGGCAGGTGACGAAGAAACTCGTCAAAAACCAGCCGGTTCCACGGCCGGCTTCCAGCAACGATATAGCATTTCATTATCTTACAAATCTATATCCAACAGCCAACTTTCCCTGCAAGCTTTCTTCCGGGATGCGCCGGAAACCGGCCCGCTCGAAAGCTCGTTGTGATGCCGTGTTCTCCGGTTTGACCAACGCTATGATTGAGTTCCAGCGCGGATCATCAAGCAACTGTGCCATCGCGAGCCGGATGATTTTTGGGGCATACCCTTTGCCGCGGAACTCAGCAGCCACGCTGAGATCGACGCAGGCTTCGTCGTCCCGTCCCTCTAGACGTACCTGTCCAACCGGTCGGCCGGTTTCATTCAAGGCGATCCAGATGCCGCAATGCGTATCGGTCAGATTGGTGGCGAGCCAAGCCTGATGGTTTTCCCAAGGAATGGGGCCGGAATTGAAAGCTGAGCTGCGGACTGTCGGGTCGTTGACCCACTCCCAGAGCAGGCGTGCATCTTCGTTGGTGGCCGGTCGCAGGGTGAGGGGGTGAGCCAGCAGTGTGCAAGCAACTCGTAACGCCCCGGATCCATCCACCAGTTTTCTAGCGCGGGCTGACATTTCTACGAGCTTGTGCGCATCTTTCAGCAATGTTTCGAGCTGTTTCACCAGTAACTCGTGTGTCACCTCCTCATGCCAGCCCAAGTTGATGGAAACTCCAGCAGCAGCCAGTTGCTCACCATTTGATTTTTGGTTGTCTGCCAGCACAATGGTCATCATGGGGACACCGCAATAGGCCAGTTCCCATGCGGTGGTGCCACCGGCGCAAATAGCGATGTGCGTGGCCATCATACGCGCGGCCATATCCGAGACATTTTGCCAAAGTTTGATGTTCGTGCCTTCAACTGATGAACGCAAATGCTCCCAATGTGGATTGCTTCCGCCGACAACCACATTGACCACCGCATTGAGCGGTTCGACCTGTTTGATCGCTTGGATAACCTTTTCTGTCACGTTGTCAGGATCGCTGCCACCCAGTGTGACAAGGATGTTTGGGCCGCCCGGACCAACGCCACGTTGCCTCATCCGCAGATGTCTCCATGTGAAGAATTCACTGCGCAATTGAACGTAGCGTGTTCCTAGCAGCAGTCGGGTTGACTTTGCCTTTTGTGGATACCACGTCTCAGTTGCTCCCAGATTTTGGTTCAAGACAAAGTCTGCCGGATAATTTGCCGGGCCACCGAAGTCATCCACCACTAACATCTGCGCACCCGATTGCTTGATGATTTCCTGATAAGGTTCGCCGAATTGATACCCATCCACCACGAGCCAAGCCCCCGGGTGACGCTCGATCAATGCGGCAGTCTCTTGCGCGTCCTCAATGCCGCCGGGTTCGCCTTGGATCGAATAGGGGGTGATGCCTGCATCTAATGCCCGTTTGCCTAGGGCTTCAGGCA
>JAURFH010000266.1 GCA_030834415.1 Verrucomicrobiota bacterium
CCGAACTGGCCAGCCATGCGCTTGTACGCCGGGACACTCATCGGCATCACATGCACCGCCCAGTCCGCATCCTGAAGATCAACCGTATAGGCCGGCACCACGAAATACATCGGGTCCACCGCCTCGAATCCCACCCGCTTATCCCCAGGATTCCAGAAGCACTTCATCACCCCGCGCCCGCTCATCAGCGTGTAATCCACCCAGCTCAGGACCTCATCCGTGAAGTTGGTCTTCTCCCGGATCTTATAATTGAACCAGTCCTCCGCGACCTTCGTATACGCGTTCAACTGCTGGCGCATCGGCACAAAGCTGGCCACGACATCCATCCCCAGCGCCTGCTGGAGGAATAAGGGCTTCAGCTTCTCGATCGCGGTGTCGATCAAGGGCCAGTGCAGGTCCGCGGCCTTCGGCCAGGGCTTGTTCGTACGGCGCAATCCATGGTGCCGCAGCTCGTACCACCTCGTCTGCCGCAGCTCCCACGGGCTACGCTGGCCCACAGCCTCGACAATCTGCCCCTGCAACGAACTCCGCTGTTTATCGGTCATCATAAATGTCCTCCCCTCCTCTTATCCCCCCACCTCGCAACCAGCAAGCGCAACCCCCTCAGGCTCAATCGCTCCCAGCTCATCCTCCATCCGTTCGAGGAGACTGCGCCCATCCTCGCCCAGCGCCTTCATGTACTCATCCATCCGCTTCCCGCCACCCCCGCAGAAGGCCAGCACCATCGCATCCGCACGGTCCGGACTGTTGATCCCGCGGGCTCGAAGCTCATCCTTACCCTCCAGCGTGAGCTTGCCCTTACCATTGGTCCGTACCTTGCGGCTCACGAACTGTTGGAGGAGCACCTCGTCGGTCCCGACCGGTCCCAAGTTCACCTTCCCCTCCTCCACCATCCGACCGAACTCAATCCACATCTCCGCCGCCCGGTTCACAAACTGATCATCCCGAATCGCCCGCTCCCCGAAGTTCACCCGCCTCACATCCCAGCCCTCGGCCCGCAGGGCGTCGCACATCACAACGCCCATGCCACCCACATCCGCGTAGATATCCTCAGCCTTCAGCTTCCACTTCCTGAACTCCGCGATGAAACGGCCCACGCTGGCCATCGTGTCTTTGTCCCGCCAGCGGATCAGCCCCTTCACCGTGTTCCCATGGCGCACCACCATCACGCTCTCGTCGCCGCCGGCTGAGAAGTCGCACCCCGCGGTCAGGCGGTGGCCGTCGGTCTCCTCCTTGGGCGGGCCAGACACAACCTTCTGCCAGTCGGCGGTTTTAACAGCGGTCAGGCTCCCATCATCCTCCATGAACTCCGCGTAGATCATCGAGCGCACCAGCGGGTGCCCCTCGCCCCAGCGGGCCATCTGCTCATCAATCCACTCCTTACGGATGTGCGGACAGTCATACGCAGTAACGGTAAAGGTGCTCCACTTCCCATCATTCCGGCGGAATACATCGTAGAAGTACCCGGATGAGCCCCCCGGGCTGCTCATCAGCAGCGTCCGCGTCGGCTGGCACCGCTCCATCGACTGGAATATCCCGTCCGGTACCGCCTTCGCCTCGTCAACTATGTACATCAGGTCATTGCTCGGACCCTGCACGTGCCAGCCCTCCGCTTTCTCCGGGTTGCTCGCGCTGAAACCGATGCACCGGCTGATCAGCTCCTGGCCATCCACTTTCTTCGGGTACACGTATCGAATCTCACCATCCTTGATCGAGAAGCCATTCTCCTCGCCACCCAAGCCATTGATCATCTTCCGCAGGTGAGGCCACAGAGCGTCGGCCACCTGTCGGTACACGCCAGCGGTACAGACGACCAGACTACCCGGCCAGCGGAGCATGTGCCAGATTACGGCGCTCGCGGCCACCATGCTCGTCTTGCCAGAGCCGTTCGCCGCCTTCAGGGCTACCTTCGAGTGCTTCTCGTTCAACGCACCGAGCACCGCCTCCTGCCAGGGGTAGGTATCACGTAGGCCAAGCATCATCTTAGGGAAGTTCTTCAGCTGCTGAGCCTCTTCGAGGAGCTTGCGCTGCTTCCACGCAGGGATGTGAGAACCCATTCCGAGTGAAGGGGATTTCTTCCGCTTAATTTGCTTGACTGCCATAAAATTGAGTGCGGTAGGGGGAGGGGGGTATCAAGAGAACCCCACCCCCCCTTGGGGGTGGTCCCCCACCCCGTGGTATATCGATAACGTTAGTACAAATACAAATAACGTTAGTGTCATAACGTTATACCGTTAGTAGCAGAATAACGCTACTACTTTTGTCCCCCGAAGGCTCCTAACAGTGACCCGCTAATTGATAATTCCTTTCCACCTTTACCTGTATGTTCTAGCGATGCCCTAGCAACGTATCCTCGGGTTCTCTCCAACAACCATGCGCTTCCTTGCCAACCGTTCCCGCATTGGCGGACAACGCTTGTGAGTTCTAGCTCGCCTTCAAGTCGGGCTTTCTCCAATTGATCCGCGAAGCTTGGATTGCGTTTTAGGAAGTCATGCCACCTTCCAGCATTACCGCTTGGGAATCCGCAGAGAATAGCTACCCGCTCAAGGGGAATTCCAAGCTTGCAAGCTTCAAGAGCTTTTTTTTGATCGGCCTCAGAAACGGGAATTCGTGGCCTCCCTATCTTCCCCCCTTTGCTTCCTTTCCGTTCGCTCCCCCCCTCAGACATCGCTTGTCCAACCCCTTGGGCGATCGCCAGGTTATCCGCATTTTCAATTTTCGCTTTCCCCTTCGGCATCCTCCCCCTTTAACTTTCTTTCCCCCTTTCGTATTCTTCCGTTGACTCCCGTTGAATCCCATCGCATTCTCCCCCCACGTTCCAACCATTGGAACCTATAAAACACCATGAAACTACGCATCCACCCCAAATTCCACGGCCCGCTTGCGGCTTTGGGCTTCATCCTCCTCATGATCCTTGTTGGGATCCTTGAATCGATTGGAGGTATCCAGTGACCCTCTTTCGTTGCAACGGCTTTCGCTCCGTTCGTGCCGAAGGGATCCATTCGGCCGCTCAAATTTTCGCCCGTCGCGCCGCCCGTCGCGCTTTCGGTCGGCGTGGGCTTGTCCGTGTCCTAAACGAGGATTCCTACACCCGAAACCTGTCTATCGTGGAGTTTTCCGCTTTCATCGGGTACCCGTCGGGACTCAACGAGACGACCGGTCACAACTTCCGTTTTACCGTGATCAACGGAGGTTCCCTTTGAACGGCTACGTCATCCACGAGGATCAGTCCCGAGTGATCATCGCCACCGGATTCTCCACCCCTTCGGATAACCGAAAGACAGGGGACATGATCCAAATTTGGATCCTCTGCAAAGCGGAGGATCCCGTCACCGCGATTCGTACCGGTCTAGACCGCATCATATGCGGAAACTGCCGCCACCGTGGCCACGAAGAAAACGGTCGCTTCGGCGTTCAAAGGACTTGCTACGTCAACGAAGGCCAAGCCCCCCTTGGAATCTGGAAAGCTTGGAAGGCGGGCCGATACCCTACCCTGCAATGGATGGATTGCTTCGCGGGCCGCAAAGTCCGCTTCGGAGCCTATGGAGACCCTACTTGGATGCCCCTTTCCCTTGCCTTGGCCATTGCTGGCGTTTCTTCGGGTCACACTGGCTACACCCATCAATGGAGAAAACCCTCCTTGCAAGGTTGGCGTCAATTGCTGATGGCATCCGTGGACACCACGGCTGAGCTTGTGATCGCCCGTTCCATGGGATGGTCAACCTTCCGTGTCTCCCCTGACACCGATCATCACGCATTTGAGGAATTATGCGCCAGTGAACGCAACGGAACCCCGTGTTCAATTTGCCTAGGTTGCCCCGGTTCACGCAACGGAATCCAATCGGTGTGGATTCCTGCCCATGGTACGGGCAAGCGTCACTTCATCGAAGCCACGGCTTGAATTCCCCGATGAGCCATTGCGTGACAGGCGATGGTTCCACGGGCAATTGATGCCCATCAAATCATGCAATCAATCCAAACCAAATATTTGCCCGCGACGAACACGCGTGGCTCACGCATTAAAGCAACCTGTGAAAGGGGATCGATCACGATAGATTATCCACACGAACTATCGGGCGATGAGGTCCACAGAGAGGCTGTGCGCCAGTTGCTCGAACGTTTCGTTTCCGAAGATTGGGCCGAGCGATCGATTCCCCCTTCTCAAAATCCGTGGAAACGGGATTTCGTGAGCGGCTCCCTTCCCGATGGCACCATGGCGCATGTACTCCTGTGATCCGATGAAAACCACCACCGACCCCATAGACTACGCACACCAACAGATTCAACGCGATGCCCTGAAGTTCTCCGTGGGCCGCGCCATGTTCTGTAGCCACCCCGACTGCGAAATCCTCTTGGATTGGAAACGGGCGGCTGAATTTTCCGCATGGAAAGGCAACCAATGCGTTTCCGTGAAAGTATTCTGCGCGGACTGCGCCGACCGTTTCCGTCCGATAATTGAGAGCAAACTAGGGCCGCTTGGCATGCGCCTGGAGATTGTCGATGGAAGGGATTTGAAGTGAAGCCCCTATTGCGTGTTCTGGGATACCTTGCCTTGTGTCTGTTGTTCACGCTGTTGCTAATCCTGTCAGCGCTGGCCGGCAACGGTAAACCATAGCAAGCCCCGACAAGCCCCGTCCCTGACAAGCCCCTAGGAAACCCCTAGGGGCCTTTTGTTTGCCCCGTCTGCTACCCATACCCTCCCGTCAATTAAAAGCCCCGCCTTGGCCACTTTCTGCTTCACTGCGGGGCATTCCCTGTCTGCCCCCTGTCTGCCCCCTGCCAATCCAAGGCCCCGCATTGCCAAGCCCCAAGTCACAAGCCCCGTCTGTTGGCCACTCTTCCAATGTCACAAGCCCCTGTCACCCCCTCCCTAGGACATTCAATGTCCAACCAGGCTATTTGCATAGAACCCCAAGGTAAGACGCCCAATGTCCCACCCCGTTACACCCCGCCCGGACCCGTCCCCGGGGCCCCCGCGCCCCCTCCCCCGCGCTCCGGGTGCTCATGGAGCGGTATCGAGCGGATGCCATATGCCATACAGAATTCGGAATTCGGAATTCTGAAATCGGATTT
>JAURFH010000267.1 GCA_030834415.1 Verrucomicrobiota bacterium
AGCGATCCGCAGGATGACTGTCTCGATCAGTTCACCCGAGTTCGTGCGAAAGATGAGCTTGGTAGCGCCGTCCAACTTGGAATCCATCCGTTGAACCAGTTCCAGCGCATGGAATTTCACTTCGCTGGCAAAGTGCGGGCGGACATCTTCCGGTAACTCCGCCAATGCCTCATCGCTGGGTCGCTGGGACTTGTAGAAAGCATTGCGCAGCCGGCGGACCCGGTAGGGGTCCACCTTCAGGCGACGACCCAAGCGGTCGATGGCGACAGTGTCGTGGATGTGCGGCACAGGTTGAATGTAAGGGATGCGATGGGCGGGGGCCAGTCCGGGCACAGGCTGAAATCCATAAGAATAGCATTCGGCAACATCTCAGGGTATAGGTGTATTTAGCCCTAATTAACTGTATCCCAGCTTGCAAAGACGGCAATAAATGATACTGAGTCTCATTAACTTTGACTCGATTTGGCGATCAAGATGGCAAAACCCGACACAGGCAGTGCCGACAACGTCCCGCAAACAGGGGCGGGGGCTGTCTTTGCCGAGGCCAAGGCCTGGCGACCGGTGGGGTCGGGTTGGCAGCCGCTTTACGGCAGTTTTCAGGGCTTGGGCTTCAGTGTGGAGTGGCATGATTTCGAGGCGAAGCAGGAATTTGACTGGTCGGCCAGCTTCCATCCGGACTGTTTGGAGCTGTGCTTAAACTTGGTTGGTGAAGGCTTTGTGGAAGGGGGCGGCACCCGGGCAGACATCACGCCATTGAGCGTGGCCTTTTACCGGCAAGGCACCGAGCGGCTGATCGGGAAGCGCCTGCCGGGTCAGCAGCACCAGTTCATGACCATCGAGTTTTCCCGCACCTTCCTGCACGCGCATCTGAATGCGCTGGGGAAGAAGTTGCATCCTTTGGTGAAGGCGTTTGTGGATGGGAAACCTTCACCGGTCGGCCCGGCCATTCCCCAACGGCTCACTGCGGCGCAACAGCAACTCGTGGATGTGCTTCGCCAGCCGCCAGTCTTCGCTGCCGCACAGCCATTGTGGTATCAATGCAAGGTGCTGGAGCTGGCACTGACCTTTTTCATGAAGGTCGCTGAAGAGAAGGAACAGCCTGTCTCACGTCAGAGCCGCAACGCGCAAGAGCGCGTAGAACAGGTGATGTTTCTCATGCAGCAGGATCTCTGTGAGCCGCCTTCGCTTGAGGAGCTCGGCAAGAAGATCGGTTGCAGTCCCTTCTATTTGAGCCGCACGTTTTCCCAAGTCACCGGCCAGACCATTCCACAATTCCTCCGTCGCTTGCGCATGGAGAAAGCCGCGGAATTGTTGGGCTCGGGAGAATACAACGTGACCGAAGCCGCGATGGAAGTGGGCTATAACAGCCCGAGCCATTTCAGCCAGGCGTTTCACGAGACATACGGCTGCTGCCCGGGATTGTATCCGCTGGGTGCGCGCTGCAAGTAGCCGACGATTTTTGTCAACGCCGGGGCGGCGGCATTTCCTCTGATATGCTTTCTTTCATCGTATGAACGATGATTCCTTGTTCCTCGCTGAAACCTTGCCGCAAACCATCATGACCGCCTTGGTTGGCACGCCCAAACGATTGCTGTTCCGCAATGACTGCGTGCAGCTCGTGCTTGTCGGTTTGCGCGCCGGTCAGGAGTTGAAGGAGTTTGCGCCCGGCACTTCGCTGTTCATGGTGGTGACCTTTGGTCGCGTGGCCGTGCGCACGGAGAACCGCATCCACAAACTGCTGGAGGGCGAGCAATATCAGGTGCTCCCTTCGGGTCATTATGACGTGCGTGCCTTGGAGGCGACTGACCTGTTGTTCTTCATCCCCGTGCGGCAAAAGCAGGTAGCGGAGATGCCGGCCACCTTCGGCGTCCACGACCTGCCTGCCTTGGTCGCTGCTTAAAACTCACGGTGGACATGCTCGCGCCTTCGGTGTAAGGGTTCATACGTCGATGAAACCTTGGTGCAAAGTGATGGCCGTGATTCTGGCGCTGCTCTGGCTGCCAGTCACTTCACATTGCTTGCTGGAAGAGGCCGGTCTCATCCATCACGACGCCTGCTGCCAAACCACTCTGGGAGAAGATCACAGCCACGGGCACGATGCGGCTGATGGCTCATGCCAGGTGGAATCCCGCCAAATCGCCGCCCAGAAGCATGACGTGCTGAAAGCAGTTGTGCTGGTCACCTTCTTGGCGGCCGGGGAATTATTTTCGACCGATCTCCCAGCAGTCACCAGCATATCTGGTGATGGGGTTGCACCACCCGAGCTAAGTCCGACCTGGCAGTTTGTTTCCCGTGCGGCGGTTTCTCCGCGTGCGCCTTCCGTTCTTCTGTAAGACCACCATTTCCCTGGTGGTTTCCTCCGTTGCATGTCCGCGTCTGTTTGGCGCGGTGTAATGCCCTCGTATCGTATCCGTAATTTTTATGTCCGTATGAGCAGAAGAATTGTCCGTATCGCCCTTTGTCTGGCCAGCCTGACAGCTGGCATGATTGAAATAAATGCCCAAGACCGGTCCCCGGCCAGTCAGTCGCCGCCGGCTTCCAGCGCGTTGACGCTTGCAGAAGCGTTAGCGAAAGGCTTGGCGCATCACCCGGCACTCGCGCCCTACGCATGGGAGATCACTGCGCGGGAGGCTGCGATCAAACAGGCGGATCGCCCGCTTAATCCTTCCTTGGGTTTGGAAGTGGAGGATATCGCCGGGACGGGTGCCTATGGCGGCGCGCGTCAGGCGCAGAGTACTTTGTCCATCAGCCAGCCGCTGGAGTTGGGTGGCAAACGCGCTTTGCGAACGGGCGTTGCTTCAGCCGCGCGCACCCAAGCGGAGTTGGAACTGGAGTTTCAACAGCAAGAGGTGTTGTTCCAGATCCGCAGCAGCTTTGTCAGCGTGCTGGTTGCACAAGAAAAGCAACGGCTCTTAGCTGAGGGGCTTAAGCTTGCGGAAGAAGTAGTGGCGACCGTTCAAGCGAAAGTGGAAGCGGGCAAGGTTTCACCAGTCGAACTCGTTAAAGCCCAAGCCGGACAGGCAAGCGCCTTGAAAGATTGGGAATTGGCGAAACAAGAACTGGCTGCCGCCCGGAATCAGCTGGCGTGGACCTGGGGAGATGCTGCGTCTGCGTTCACTTCGGTGCAGGGAGACTTGCAGTCGCTCTCTCCTGTTCCTGCCCGGGCGGAGTGCCAAGGTCAGTTGTTGACGAATGCAGCCGTGCGCGGGATGGAGGCGACCCTCACGCGTTCGGGCGCGGAATTGAAGCTAGTGCAGAAAAGCCGGTTGCCGGATGTCACCGTGAGTGCTGGTTACCGGCATATCAATGCTAGTGAAGATCACGCCCTATTGTTTGGAGCCTCGGTGCCGCTCCCGGTTTTTCAGCGACAACGCGGGGCTGAGGCAGAGGCCGCTGCACGATTGGAAAAAGCACGGGCGGAAGAGGTGGCCTTGAAGCATCGTTTGCAAGGTGCCTTGTTCGGGCAGCTCGCGGTGCTTGAGCGAACCCGGGCGGAAGCTGTGAGCTACGAACAGCAACTGCTTCCTTCTGCTGTGGAAGTCTTCGACAAAACCCGCGAGGGCTACGCTGGTGGCAAGTTCGCGTATCTCGATCTGCTGGATTCCCAACGCATGCTGCTGAAGCTGCGCCTTGAACACATCGACACCTTACACCGGCATCACCTTGCCCGCGCTGAACTCGACCGGTTGCTCGGTATCAATCCCATTTCTCTCAAGTAATTCTTTTTTCGATAACCTATGAAAGCGAAACAACTTTTTCTCATCGTCCTGACCCTGGTCGCCGGGGCGATTCTGGCGGTGCAGCTCTTGCGACAGCCAGCCGGGGAATCCCACGATCACGCCGGGCATGACCATGATCACGGTCATGGCCACGAAGATCATCACGAAGATGAATTTGAGAAGGGACCACACGGCGGGCGATTACTGGAGACCGACGGGCTGGCTTTGGAGATCACCATTATTGAAAAAGGCGTGCCACCAGAATTCCGCATCTATGCTTCGGCAAAGGGCCAGCCCGTGGCGCCCGAACAGGTGAAGCTCAGCATCGAGTTGAACCGCTTCGGAGGGCGGAAAGACATCATCACCTTTCAACCGATGGGCGAGTTTCTGCGCGGACATCAGGAAGTCGTAGAGCCACATTCGTTTGATGTCACCGTCAAAGCAGAGTTCAAAGGCAAACCGGTGGAGTGGACATATGTTTCGCATGAAGGCCGGGTCAAGATACCGACGGCGCTGGCGGCCAGTTCCGGGGTGAAGACCGAGGTGGCCGGACCAGCCACATTGCAACAGTTCCGGGAATTGCCTGCGCAGATCCGGCTGAACGAAGATCAAGTGGCGCATGCAGTGAGCCGGTTCAAGGGGCAGGTCACGGCGGTGCATAAGAAACTGGGGGACCAGGTGCAGGCCGGTGAAGTTCTGGCCGTGCTGGACAGCCGGGAACTGGCGGATGCCAAAGCTGAGTTCATCGAGGCGTTGCACAAGCTGGAGCTGGCTCAGGCCGTCTTTTCCCGGGAGGAAGGTTTATGGAAAAAGAAGATCAGCCCGGAGCAGGATTATCTCATGATCAAGCACCAGCTGGAGGAGGCGGAGATCGCGAAACAGACTGCCCGACAGAAACTGCTGGCCTTGGGGCTGCAGGCCAAGGAGTTGACCGAACTCTCCGTGGAGCCGACCGGGACAGTCGTAGCTTTTCAACCCCGGCAGCCTTTTGCCGAGCAAGCCCTTACGCGTTACGAAGTGCGGGCACCCATCAGCGGCACCATCGTCCGCAAGGCGGTCACTCTTGGTTCTCCCGTGATGGAAGATGCGGACCTGTTCCTCATCGCGGACATGAGCAGTGTGTGGGTGGATGCTTCAGTTCCAGCGATGGATCTCGCCGCCGTGCAGTCGGGACAAAAGGTCATCCTTTCCACAGGTGGTCGCCAGTCTGAAGGAACTGTGTCTTATGTCGGTCCGGGAGTGGATGCCGAAACGCGGACTGGTTTCTTGCGTATCGTGTTGCCGAATCCGCAGCAGCAATGGAAGCC
>JAURFH010000268.1 GCA_030834415.1 Verrucomicrobiota bacterium
GGTTTTACTTTGGTCCAGACATGGCTGATCAAGCCATCAGCACCGATGAGAAATGTCATCCGGTGGATGCCCTCATAGGTTCGACCCATGAATTTTTTTTCGCCCCAGACGCCGTAGGCGCGGACAATCTGGTGGTCTTCGTCAGCCAGCAGCGGAAATGGTAGCTCATATTTGCGGGCAAACTTGGCATGTGATTTTACCGAATCAGCGCTGACGCCGAGAAGGACAGCGCCCTTGGCTTGGAGTTGGGTGTATTGATCGCGGAAGCCGCATGCTTCCTTGGTGCAGCCCGGGGTGTCGTCCTTGGGATAGAAGTATATGATGACCGGTTTGCCGCGAAGATTTTGCAGTGAGACGGACTGCCCATCCTGGGTCAGGGCGGTGAAGTCCGGGGCTGGCGTGCCAGCCAGTAGTGGTCGCGCTTGCATCATGGACATAACTCTTGGTGTGATAATTGCTTACGTTGGAGACCATGGTATCGTATGGGATACGGTATTGGCCAGTTAAGGTTACTTAGCGATAACAATAAGGGAAAACCCTAGGTAAAGTGAGCTTGGCTACGGATAGGCATAAATGGCAAAAAATGTTTCTATATTCTCCGGAACTGGCGGGGGAGCCGCATCGGGGAAGGCAAAAATGAGTGTACGTTTGGACGGGTTGGACAGGGCTGTTTGGGTTGGAGCCGGGGTAGAGTAAGCCTTGCTTTAGATTTGGCAGTTAATTAGGCTGCTTAATGATAGTGTGAGATATCGATGAAATTGATGCTAACAGTCTGGTTGTCAGTGATTGGCCTAAGTGTCTTGGCGCAAACGCCCGAGGCAGTTGCGTTGCCGCGTACCCAGATTAGTTTGGCTCCCGCAAGCGAAGCGGGGTTGGTGGTTACTCTTGGCTCAACCAAGTATGTATTACCTGCTGAAATGTCGCTATTGGATAAGGCGGCGAAGGCTGCGGGTATGGAGTTGGCCTTGAGGCAGTCTACTCCTCCTTACGAATTGCGGATCAGCAGTGTGACACACGAAGTGGTGGTGGAGGCCGCAGGCTTTGAAGGCTGGGGCGGCAAGGTGAGTATGGGGGCTTCCTGCCTGATACATCCAGATTTTGCCCGTCAGATCATCGACCTGACCACTGCGGCGGCGAACACAAATGCGGTAGTGCTGCGTTTTCATGATGGCGGCAAGGCGAGCATGGGCGGAGGCTCCACCCTCCGATACGATGAATTCAAGGATCGTTCTTACTACGTTTCCGGAAATGGCAAGGTGGATGCCGAGAATGCCGGTGGCCAAGAAATGCAGCTTTTCTCCTTCGTGCCGCCGATGACCGGTGGCCCCTTGGTGGAAGAGACCGGTGCAGATGGCGTGAAGAGGACACGGCGGTTAAGCCCGCTCGTGATGGCCCGTGGGGCTGGTGACCTGCTAGAGAAAATCCAGGTGGGCATCGCTGAATTGCAATTCGAGTTCGAGCATGACGGGCAGAAGACGGTCACTTTGACGAACGGCACGACCGCAGTGATCTACATGAGTCCGGACCGGACGGCATTGCGGTGGCGCGTGACCAAAGGTTATGTGCGCTTTGGCATGGAGCAGATCCGTTGCTGGCAGGCGCAAATCCTGACGGATCAAAAAGCGGATTTTCAGTGGGACACCACCAACCTGATGGTGGATACGCATAACAACTCGGATGCGGACATTTTCCCGGCGAATCGTGACATCCTATGCACCGTTTCCCGCTCCATCACGGCGAGCAGTGGTCCAGGCGGCACCTTCCAATACGCCTTGCTGGATGATTGCGACAAGTTTGTGGCCAGCGGTTATGGTGGCGATGTCCATATCTACAATACGCGGATCGGCCGTGGCTTTGAACTGGCGGACGGGACGCTGCAATTCCGTAATGGCTCTCCGGTATCCAGCAGCGTGTCCGGGCAAAAGCCGGAGATTAAACTCGCCTGGCAGGATGGCTCGCCCTTGTCCATAGGCAGTGCCCAAGGCACGTTGAGTATTGATCCGGGCGGCAAGGAGACTTTGACCGTTGAAGGCCATGGTTCACTGGGAATCAACTACAGTGGTGCGGGCGTGGTTGGGGTCTCCTCACAAGAAGGGGAGTATGTCCTGCTGCCCAAGATTCTCCAGGACTGGTCGTTTGAAGTCGGTGTGAATGATACCGTGGTGTTTACCTTGGACACCCAGAAGGGCATATTCACGGTGCATTCCAATTTGGGAAACAACAACCCTGTCAGCGTGGGGTCGCCGGACGGGTTTAACCCGGTCTTGTTCCCGGATTCGACGCTTACCTTTGTGCTGGCGCCTACCGGTCTCACATTGGGCCGCACGGATGGCACTATTGTTTTCTATGAATCTGCGGGCAGCAACCAGGGTAGTTTCGGTCAGGGCCCGCTCCCCCCGACCATTCCTACGGGTGGCACCCTGCCGGTCGCATTTGGCACGCCGACCACCACGATTGACCCGACGCAACTACAGACACCCCGGGTGCCGCAGGTGCCGGTCAGTAATTTCAATTGAGGGCGCAAAGGGACCGGATGAACTACTCGAGCGCCCCGAAAAAGCGGACAGAAGACCAGTCAAGGTCTGTCCTGAAGGCAAAACAGCTGTTGGTTCTTGGCATTGGTATCATGACTGTGATGGCAACAAAGGCAGAAGCGCAGGTGGGTGAGGATTTCCTCAGCCGCACCGGCCCCACGCCGCCGTACCGGTCACCCCAGCCGAACCGTTACAACCTCAAGTGGGGCGAACTTACCGGCCGGCTGACCGGCAGTGTGGTGGCTGAGTTCAATGACAACATCAACTTGTCGCAGAACAATCAGGTGGCCGATATCTCTATCGGACCGGAGCTGGGCTTTGGTTTTCTTTACCCAATATCCGATCGCAATGTGCTTCAGCTTGATATCGGGGTGGGGTATCGCTGGTATTTGAACAGCCCGGACGTGAGCACCATCACCGTGTCGCCGCGTTCCAGTTCCCGGTTGGACTATTACCTCTACTTTGAGGAAGGGCGGGTAAATCTGCATGACATCTTTTATGTCCAGGTCAGCCCGGTGGATATCGCGGCTCTGGGACCTGGGGCGGCAGGCGGGGTGAATCTTTCTAAGTTCCAACGGTTCGTGAATACTGCGGGCATCTCTTCCGATTGGCGACCGGCCAAGCAATGGGTGTTTTACGCGGGCTACGATTACACGCTCGACCGTTCGTTGAATTCTTCGTTCCGCAGTCTGGACCGGGACGATCACACGTTCAGCTCGGGTGTTAATTACATTGCCAATTCGCGGCTGACGGTGGGTGCCTACAGTGCGTTCACCTACTCCACTTACATGCAGAACGTGCAGAACGACGGCTGGAATTTTAGCATCGGTCCGCGCATCTCGTATCAGCTTTCCAAATTCGTCTCGCTGGAAGCTTCCGCGGGGTGGACCACCTCTGATTATTTTGACAACGGCACCATCGCCGACCAGTCGAATTTCAGCAGCTTCACCTATCAGGGCGGCATCAAGCATACGATCAATAAACGGACCACGCATGCTTTGCGCGGCGGTCGCAGCTTGGGGCTTGGTTACGGCAGCAATTTTACCGATACCTACAACCTGCAGTACAGCCTCAACTGGCTGGCTTCGCAGGGCATCTCTATTTACAGCACGCTGGCCTACGAGCATATCGATGTCTCGAACAATGGCGAATCGGCCGCTCGTTACCTCTTTAACGTGGGCACCGGCTTCCGGTTGAGCCGGCGGTGGACTTTGGGGGCGAATTACACCCTCAGCATGAAAGATTCCCAACTGGCGGGGAATGATTACATCCAGAACCGGATCACCCTGGACCTCACCCGCCAATTCTAGAATGCCTATGAAAAAGTTTTCATACCTCCTCAGTCTGTTGCTGCTGACCTCTGCAGGTCTGCACGCTCAAGAGCAGCCGGCGGTGACCAACGCTCCCGTGACGCTGGAAGTCATGGACAAGGTGCGCTTTCGGGTGGAAGAGGATCCCTCCATTGGCAGCCAGGTGCTGGCCGTGAACTCGCTGGGCCGCCTGACGGTGCCGGTAAGCATGGGGTTTGAAGATCCCGTCGTCACGGTGGAAGCCCGGGGAGTGACGGTGGAAGAGCTGCGCGAAGCGATCAAGAAACAGCTCGAAGGTCGTTATTACAAAAAGGCGACCGTCAAGCTGACCATTGTGGACAAGACCCAGAAGGTCGGGCAGGCGCTCTTCATCGGGGAAAGCCGTGGTTCCATTCCGTTGCCACCAAACGAGGAAGTGCTGCTCTCCACGGCCTTGATCAAACTGGGTTATAGCGAGTTCGCCAACTTGAAGAAAGTGGAGCTCTACCGGGTGGATGCGGCTACGGGCAAAACGCAGGACCCGATCATTTTGGACATGGAAGCGGTGATCAAGAAGGGTGACCGTGACAAGGCGAAGGACATTGTTCTGCAAGATGGTGACCGGATTAACGTCCGCGAGAAGCGTTTGGTATTCTGATCATGAGCAAAGGCGCACCCAACCCCCTATACGGCCCGGCAGCCGGTGGCACCTCTCTGGTGGACCGCATGAATCTTTCGATTCATCTGCGGAAATACATCAAGATGTTTGGTCGCCGTTTGTGGATCGTGATTCTGTGCGTGGCCATCGGTGGTGGCTACGCATTCTATGAGGCGCGCAAGACTCCCGATGTTTTCCAGTCAACTTCTACGTTGGGCATCAAGCCGCAGCTCAAGACTCCTTACGACAGCCCGGTTTACATGCGTGAACTGGCCGAGTTCCATGAAGCCCAGTTGCAATATTTGCGGACCATCACCGGCCGTGTGAATGAGAAGCTGGCGGATTATCAATCGCCGAACCAGATGCCCGGTCAGCCTAAGCCGCAGGTGCGGATGGCCAACCCTTCTCTCGGCGCGGGCTCGACATTTATCCTGACTGTGCAAGGGGATGAGTTTGACCTCGTCCAGCAATATGCCCGGTTGTGGGCCCGTGAGTTCATCAAGTTCAAGACGGAGCAGAA
>JAURFH010000026.1 GCA_030834415.1 Verrucomicrobiota bacterium
GACCGAGCAGGGCGGGGGCGGGATCAGCGCCGAGGGTGTCAATATTATGCAGCATCAGATATTTGAGCTGCGGACGTTCTTTAAGCAGCGAAGCCAGGACTCCATTCCGAAGAAGGTTGGGCACTTCATAGAAATGGCCCACCGGATGAAGGCATTGTAATGGAAGGTTGTCCGTGTAGTCACTGGCTTCTCCTGAGCTGCTGGCCCAGTTCATCAGGGCATGACGCAAGCTCTCGCGCACCTTTTGCTGCTGCTCATCCAATCGTTGTTGCGGCATCTCCTCCCATTGGAAACGTAAATCGCGCACTGTCGGTATGAGACGAAGGCCAACGTTCTTGCCGGGGGAGAGTTGGACTGTGCCTTGATAGCCGTAATTCTGCAGTCGCGAGAGGAAATTCGCAGTAGGCTGATGGGTCAGATAACCGGTCGTGAAGACATGCGGGATACTGCAACCATAAGACTGAGAGGCTTTCCGTGATTTGGCCAGGTGCGTCTCTATGAATGTCCGGTGTTTGCCGCCCAGCTTGGCGTAGGGATGCAGGGCTTTGCAGGTGCCCGCGCCACCCGTCCAACGGGAGCCGGCACCGGCGGCGAGACTGATGACGGCGAGTTCGCCATTGCGGAGAGCCTGTTCTCCGAGATTTACGAAGTCCTTAGAGAGTTCAGATACTTCGGCAGGAGTGACATCTTCAATCTGCGTGTCTGCGCGTAGGCGATTCTGAGCGAGTCCGATGCGACCTTCTTTGAGGTCGGTGCGAATCTGTTCGTGCTGGTTGCGGTCGAAGCCGTTTAGCGCGAGCAATTCCTCGAGTGAGGCACCGGCTGTCTTTTCCGATTTGCCTTTGGGCAGGAGCACGTCGAAGAGGTTCTGCACCATACCGCGCAATTCGGGTTTATTGCGGGCGGCGGCACCGAATTTATCCAGCTCAGCCCGACGGGCGACCGGAAGCGACTGGCGATCCAATCGCAACATGGCGGGGACAGTGAGCGCGTAGTAATTGGCGGGCATGATGGCCTCATCGCCGCTCAGCAAATCGGCAACGGTGCCGTGTTCATTGATGCTGTAATCGAAGACCACCGGGTCCATGGCGAAGGGCAGGGCGTGCTGCAGCTCGCGTTTCGTCTCCAGCATGATCTCCAGCATGCACATTTGCGCTTCGAGCTTGCGCTCTGGTGCGAAAATGAAACCCATACCACCACCACTCATGCCACCTAGCATCCAGAAACCCCAGAAATCCTGGCCGAAAGCGGCTTCGGCCTTTTGGATCAACTGCTCGGTGAAATAAGTAGAAGCCCAAGGGATGATGGTCTGAATAGGCTGGCGGAAATTACGTGTCGTGGCAGCGCCCACCGCACGGATATCACCGCGTTTGAGTGCGGAGATGACTTCATCCAAAACTGCGAGAGCTTCCTGACGTCCATGCCATTCGGCTTCTGAGCGTAAGAGATATTTCTCAGTCACCATCTCAAGGATGGGGCCAACGTTTTGGGCCATGCCACCGTGCACAACGACGAGCGAATCCTGCAAAGCTTGTCGCGCTGAATCAGGGATTTCATTGTTGGTGAAGACATGATGGGTGGGCATCAGGCGTCCACGCGAGATGGTGAACTCAGGGTCTTCTTCATGAGCAACTACTCCTGTGATGAGCTTGATGCCGGGCCAAACACCGCCGGAATCTTGCCATCCCCCACCAGAACCGCCTAGCCATTCACCGAGCAAGGCACGGGCGAGGACAAGGCGGCGTTCCGATTCTTGCAGTGGTCCGGTAAGTGAAGCTGCCTGACCCGTAGCCCGCATGCAGACGCTGATAAGAGAGCCGAGGAGATTCGTGCTGACGGCAAGGCGTGAGCCTTTCGGGATGTCGTTCACACAAGAGACCAACTCGAGACCGCGGCCAGTGCCGACGATGCGAGCGAGCAGTTCTGCAAGTGATTGTCCAGCGCCTTCAATTCCGGGCGGGACGATGCCGGCAGCGATAACAGCAGCCTTCAGGAGCCCAAGATAGTCTTGGGCAAAATCGAAAACATCGCTGAGTGAATTGATATCCGCCGTGGCGCCGAGATCAACGGAGGTGAGACGAAGGACAGGCTCATCAATGACACGGAGCCAGGCACTAACTGGTGGGCGCGTGGCGGTGTCGCGACCATGCACGCCAAGGTCCACAGAGATGTTTAGGACTTTCGCACCTTCCGGATAGTCCATCCCGAGGAAAAAGATGTCGCTCCAGCCGCAGTGGGTGAGGTCCATGCGGACGGGCGTGCGTTCGCGCAGGATGGGGTAGCTGCCGTCGGGGCCGGGCTGCAGGAGCTCCCGGCGGAGGCGCAGCGGCTGGTCGGCGGGATGGCCCATGCGGAACATCCATTGGTTGCCACGCACAGAGCGGACACTGCGCCGGACCTGATCGGCCAAGGTCTGAAAGGCGAGGCGGTGGTAGGCGGCGGCGAGAGCTGAACTGATGCCGTCATTGGGGCCAGCGTTAGCTTGGGACTTATGAAAGATATCGACGGCTTCCTCAAAGCGGCGGTTGAGCAGTTGCTCATATCCGGGGAAGGGGATCTGTGCGCAGCCGTTTGTATTGGCAGTGTTTCCAGTGGCTAGTTTTTGAGGGATATGAAAACGGTGCAACGCGTACAGGAAGAACAGTGCGCGAACGCGTTCGTATAGGTTTTCGGCCTGACGACGGAAGGTGTCGAGTTCTGCGCAAGCGTCCAGTAAATCCGCCAGACTGGCAGCGCGGGCGAAAGCGTCCAGTGACTGATAACGCGTTGCGGCGTCGGGTGAGGTGATGATGTTCAGCAAAGAACTCATGGCAGATGTGGTTCCTTACTTGGCGCGTTGAGCGAGGAGTTCGAGCAATTGCGCGAGGACTTCTGAGCGGTCCTTGCCTTCCAGAGCGAGGGCAAGTTGGGCGGTCAGGACGCCATAGCGTGCACCGAGATCATAACGGTGGCCAGCGACTTCGTAGGCCAGGTAATGTTCCTGCCGGGCAAGCTGGGCTAGCGCGGCGGAGAGCGGGAGTTTGTCGCCAGCTTTTAAAGAGCTGAGCTGTTTCTCCAGAATGGTGAAAATCGTAGGCGTGATGACATGGAGACCGAAGAAGCAAAGATAATTGCCAGCTCGCAAACCGGGGACGACGAGCTGTTGCTCGGCGAGGGTGGGCGTGGGTTTCTCCAGAACATTCTGCACTTCGTAGAGGCCTTTGCCACCGGAGACGAGCTTGCCGCCAACGGTTCCATAGTTTGGGAGCTCGCGTTCCTTGGTCGGTTGGACACCGGAGACAGCGCATTCTTGCTCGGCAGCGATAGCGACCAATTGTTTGGCGCAACTGATGCCGGAACTGCTGACCCACAGATGGTCGCCGACGAGATGAAGGAAGGGCTTGTTCCCAACGAAATCACGGGTACAAAAGATAGCATGCCCATAGCCGCGTGGTTCGTGCTGTTCGATGAACCGGACCTTGCGGGCATGTTCCCCAGCAGCGGTGGTATAGGCAGAGGCGTCCCCTGGGGCGATGACTACGGCGATGTCCTCACAACCGGCACTGACAGCTTCATTCAAAAGGATATGGAGAGCGGTGCGGGATTCGCCGTCCCGATCCACGAGCGTTTGCAGGGCCAAGGCACGCTGATTGCGCCCGGCGGCGGTGATGACTGCTTTTGTGACGTCACGCATAAGTGATACGGAAATGATGCGCAAACTGTCCGGGTAGAGGCGATGCTAAAGTTGCTGAACTACAGGGGTAACTCATAGTGGATGAAGGAGTTCGGGAATAGTAGTCGGGAATCAAGTGTATGGTAGGGGCATCTTATGCGAGGCTGTCGATCAGCAAAACTACGGGTTGTCACTGTAAGTTGTTAAAATGCAACGGGACACTTGATATAATCCGAATAATGAGCAGTATTATGGCGTCATCCCTATATAGCCGTATGAAATGGCAAAGATTGAAGACGGTAACTAGCAAGCTCGGGCGTAAGTATATGCCTGATGCTCAAGTGTTTCCAGAAAATCCCAGAGATGCGGCGGTTCTTTTTTCAGTGATGCTTTCAATGTCACAAATGCGCGTGGTTTTGACTCTGTTTTTGGCCGGGCTGTTGATGGCTACCGGACAAGTTCAGGCAGCGGGGCGAAAAGCACCTTCCGGGGCTGATATTTTTCGTAAGCAATGTGCCAGTTGCCATGGTAAATCTGGGCAAGGCGTGCATGGCAAGTATGACGAGGCGCTGCATGGAGACTGGTCCATCGAGAAGCTGGCCCGGGTAATCGACAAGACCATGCCGGAGGACAAGCCGGAGACTTTGGATGCAGAAGGCTCAATGGCGGTCGCGCGGTATATTTACGATGCTTTTTATTCGCGGGAAGCGCGGGATCGAATGAATCCAGCCCGGGTCGAGCTGGTGCATCTCACAAATCGTCAGTATGAGAATACAGTGGCGGATCTGCTGAAGGTATTTTCCAGTGATAATTCCAAGATTGGTAAAGAACGTGGATTGGCTGCGAGCTATTACAATTCTCGCAACCAGAGCAAAAAGGCGTTCAGCCGGGTGGATAGTCAGGTGGATTTTAATTTCGGCACCGGCACCCCGGATGAGCGTGTTACTTCGACGAACGAATTTGCCATCAATTGGTCCGGCTCGCTGATTGCCGAAGAGACGGGGACGTATGAGTTCATAGTGAAGACGCCCAATGGCATGCGTCTTTGGGTGAACGGGCGGGATGAGCCTTTGATCGATGCATGGGTGGCATCCAGCGCGACGGAACACAGAGCCAGTGTCAAACTGATCGGCGGGCGGGAGTACCCGTTGTCTCTGGACATGTTCAAATTCAAGGACAAGACCACCTCGATCTCCTTGCAGTGGATTCCGCCCCACGGCGCACAACAAGTCATTCCGAAACGGAATCTGTCTCCGGTGACGGTGCGTTCTACCTTTGTGCTGACGACGCCGTTCCCTCCGGACGACAGCAGTGTGGGGTATGAGCGCGGGGTGGGTGTCTCCAAGTCTTGGGATGAGGCGACGACCCAAGCTGCCATCGAGGTGGCGAACCATGTCTCATCGCGAGTTGACCGATATGCGCGGGTCAAAACAAACGATGCAGAACGGGAGGCCAAGATCGAGTCTTTTTGCGTGGAATTCGTGGAAGCAGCCTTCCGGCGTCCACTGACGGATGAGCAGAAGCGAACCTACGTAAGCTACCAGTTGAAGAGCGCCAAGGATATCGAGACGGGCGTGAAGCGGGTCGTGTTGCTGGCGTTGAAATCGCCCTGGTTCCTCTACCTTGGATTGGAAGAGGACAAGACGGACGCATACGCCGTAGCCAGCCGTTTGTCTTATGGCTTGTGGGATTCGCTGCCGGATAAGGACCTGCTTAAGCAAGCGGCTGAAGGAAAACTCGTCACTCAGGAGCAAGTGGCTGCTCAGGCGAAACGGATGTTGGGTGATGCGCGGACGAAGTCCAAGGTGCAAGATTTTCTGCATCATTGGCTCCAGATGGACCATGTGGAAGATCTCTCCAAGGACAGCAAACTGTATCCCGGATTCACGCCAGAGATCATCGCTGACTTGCGCACGTCCTTGAATCTCTTCTTGGAAGATGCGATTTGGAATGGCAAATCGGATTATCGGGATTTGCTGCTCTCGGACAGCTTGTTCGTTAATGACCGGCTGGCGAAGTTCTACGGAGTGAAGACCGATACGCAGGAAGATTTTGTGAAGGTGAAGCTAGATCCGAAACAGCGCTCCGGTGTGGTGACGCATCCGTACCTGCTGGCCGCGTTCTCGTATCAGAAATCCACTTCACCGATCCATCGGGGTGTGTTCCTGACCCGGAAGATTGTGGGGCGTACTCTGAAACCGCCGCCGGTGGCAGTCGCATTTCAGGACGCTAATTTTTCACCGCACTTGTCCATGCGTGAGAAAGTGGCTGAGTTGACGAAAGACCAGTCATGCCAGACCTGCCATTCGGTGATCAATCCATTGGGCTTCAGCTTGGAGCTTTATGATGCGGTGGGGCGTTTCCGCACCACGGACAACGGCAAGGCAGTCGATGCGAAGACTGAGTATATCACTGATGATGGTGAAACGGTGCATCTGGCCGGTGCGCGTGATGTAGCGGAATTCGCGGTGAATAATGATTTGGCCCAGAATGGTTTTATCGAGCAACTCTTCCATCAAATTGTCAAACAGCCGGTAATGGCTTATGGTCCTGAAGTGATGGATCGTCTGCGCCAGTCGTTCATCGACTCCGGCTATAACGTCCAAAAATTGCTGGTGGAGATCACGACTTTGTCAGCCACGCACAGCGGCAAAAAAGTAACCTCGAACGGAAAAAAGACATGAACCAGATGCATCGCCGGGAATTTGTGAAACGGGTCGGCCTTTCGGCTGCGGCTCTGCCATTTCTCATGGGGCTGCCAAGCCTTGGGCTCGCGGCTCCGGCGCGACCGCGCCAGCGTCTGATCATCATGTTCAGCCCGAACGGGACAATTCCGGGTGCCTATTGGCCGGATGAAACGGGCAGTGATTTCAAATTGAAGGAGATCATGTCTCCTTTGGAGGGCTTCAAGGACAAGATGCTGGTCCTGAACGGTGTTTGCAACAAGGTCCGTGGTGATGGTGACAACCATATGCGCGGCATGAGTTGCTTGTTGACCGGCATCGAGCTGTTTCCCGGCAATGTGATGGGTGGTGGCGGTGCGCCAGCGGGTTGGGCGAGCGGTATCTCCATCGACCAGGAGATCAAGAATTACTTCCAGAGCAAGGAAGAGACGAAGACGCGCTTTGGCTCATTGGAATTCGGCGTAGGCGTAACGGATCGGGCTGATCCATGGACACGCATGTCTTATGCCGGTCCAAATCAGCCAGTGGCTCCTATCTCTGACCCTTATCAGATGTATCACAAGCTGTATGGGCAATTGAAAGACAAGGAGAGTCTGCAGAGCGTCTTGGATGATGTGCAGTCTGATCTGAAGAAGATCCGCAAGATGATCAGCGCTGAGGATCGCCAGATGCTGGAACAGCACGAGACACTGGTGCGTCAGATGGAGAAGGATTTGAAAGAGGGCGAGAAGAAGAAATTGGTCGCTCCGGCCCCGACATTGGACACGGGGGTATCAGCCAGTCAAAACGATGAGGTGCCACATCTGAGCCGGATGCAGGTGGACTTGCTCATCAACAGCTTTGTGAATGACATGGCCCGCGTGGCGACGCTGCAGTATACGAAGTCAGTCGGGCAGGCGCGGATGAACTGGCTGGATATCAAAGATGGTCACCATGGCCTATCCCATGAGCCGGACAATAACGAAGACGCGAAAAAGAAACTCACCAAGATCAACCAGTGGTTTGCCGGTGAGTTGAATTACTTGCTGACTCGTTTGGCGGAAACTCCGGAACCGGGCAGCACGGGCTCCATGCTGGACAATACCATGGTCATATGGACGAACGAGTTGGGCAAAGGCAACTCGCATACGCTGGATAACATTCCGTTTGTGATGGCGGGTGGCGGGTTTGGATTCCAGATGGGACGTTCGCTCAAGCTGGACAAGGTGCCGCATAATCGTCTGCATCTGGCACTGGCCCACGCGGTGGGGCATCGCATCGAGACCTTTGGTAAGAAAGAGCTCTGCAGTGCGGGACCGCTCGATTTGAGCTAGACCCTAAACAGTTCAAAGAATCTCACACGACCGGCCATGTGCCGGTCGTTTTCTTTTAGTGACGGATTCACCGTTGGCAATTTTCCCGGTGTTAGTTACAACTGCGTGCATGAACCTCTTGCGATTTTGCCGGCTGGCTTTGCTGTTGGCCTTTGTCCCTTTGGTCTCTTTTGGAGCTGAACGTCCGAATGTGATCCTGGTGATGACGGATGACCAAGGAATCGGTGATCTGGGTATCCATGGAAACGACAAGATCAAGACGCCGAACTTGGATAAGTTTGGCCGGGAGGGAATTGAACTGACGCGTTTCTATGTAAGTCCGGTTTGTGCTCCGACGCGGGCGGAGTTGATGACTGGGCGGAACTATTATCGTACGGGTGTCATCCACACTTCACGTGGCGGGGCCAAGATGCACACGGAGGAAACGACCGTCGCTGAATTGCTGGGTGGGGCAGGGTATCGCACCGGACTCTTTGGCAAGTGGCACTTGGGGGATAACTATCCGATGCGTCCGCAGGATCAGGGTTTTCAAGAAGTATTGATGCATAAATCTGGCGGCATCACGCAGCCGCCAGACCAACCGAATGCGTATCAAGATCCCATCCTCTGGCATAACGGCGAACGCATCCACGCTAAGGGCTATTGTACGGATGTGTTTTTCGGTGCGGCCATGAAATTCATCGAGGAGAACCAGAAACGGTCTTTCTTCACATACATCGCGCTCAATGCGCCGCACACGCCTCTGGAAGTCAGTGATGAATACGTCAAACCATACAAGGCGATGGGGCTTGATGATACCACGGCCAAGGTTTACGGGATGGTGCAGAATATTGATGAGAACTTCGGGCGGTTGGTGGCGCATCTGGACAAGCTTAAGCTGCGCGAGAACACCATCCTCATCTTCATGACGGACAATGGTCCGCAACAGTCGCGCTACACGATGAACTTGCGGGGGCGGAAGTCACAAACGTATGAAGGCGGCAACCGGGTGCCTTTCTTTATCCAGTGGCCAGCCAAGTGGAAAGGGATGCGACAGATCGACAGGTTGGCAGCAAATATCGATATCCTGCCGACATTACTGGATGTATGCGGAGTCAAGAGACCCAAGGACCTAAAGCTGGACGGGATGAGCTTGCTGCCCTTGTTGGCGGGATCGAAAACGGATCCTTGGCCGGATCGGATGTTGTTCTTCCAGGTGCATCGGAGCCTGACTCCCAAGCTGTATCAGAATTTTTCGGTAGTGAACCAACGCTGGAAGATGGTGGGTTCACCCGGCACATTCGGACGGGAAGATTTCATCGCCTCAGCCCAACCGGAGCTGGAGCTCTATGATTTGAGTGCGGATGGGGCAGAAGCCAAGGATTTGGCCAAGGAGAAGGTTGTAGAGTTTCAGAGGTTGCGCACAGCGTATGAGAAATGGTTTGAAGAGATGCGCGCAGAGCGGGGCTTTAAACAGGGCGATATCCATATCGGGAACAAGGCGGAGAATCCGGTGCATCTTTGCTACTATCAGGACGCGTCATGGGTGGGCAATGTCACGAAGGGATGGCAGGTGGTCATCGAGCAAAGCGGAAAATATAAAATCAGCAGTGTGCGTGATTCGATACCTGCGGGGGCCGTATTGGCGGTGATATGGCAGGGCAAGACAACGAGGCGCGATCTGAAATCGAATGAATCCAGCTTGGTGGTGGAATTAAAGAAAGGCGCCGGTCAACTGGAGGCGTGGCTGGAGGACCGGAGTGGTCAACGGCTGAAAATCAATGGCAACAGCATCGAAGGGGATGTGACGGTGGAAAGTTTGTAAGCGAGTATTGCCCAGAGAAGGTTCGGTCAAGACATCGCGGCTAAACGCCCGTTAAGGATTGCTATGGGAAGTCTCGTCCAACTTGTGGGCGGCATTGATGATGAGGTCCGTCCAGTTGCTGTGGATGGAGCGGGGCAGAGCGGTAGGCAGGGGGATTTCACTGATTTTACCACTCTTCCAACTCATGATCTTGCAGAAGGCATCCTCGCCAGTCTCGAGTCCGGTGACGGCATGGACGACTTGGCCGTCACGGAAATAGACCGAGCCCCGTGCACCTTGACGGGTGAAAAATTCCAATCCCATCCGGGCTTGGGAGAGGCATTTTAACTGCACCAGATCGATCGGAGTGAGACAGCTCAGAAGGCCTTCAAAGGCGTTATCTTGTTTTTCCGGAGCCGGGCGCTGGGCAAGGATATCGCTAATGACGATGGCGAACTCTTTGGATTTAACCGGTTTCTCAAAGAAACGGACTGCCCCAGCGGTCTGGGCGCGCTGACGAAACTCCGGCACCTTGCTGGCGGTCATGAAGATGGCGCGCGGGATGGAGACATGTTCTTTTTGCAGAGCGTCCAGAAAATCGATGCTATTGCCATCGGGCAGCTGGATATCGAGGATGAAGAGATCAAATGCCTGAGCGGCCACCTTTTCACTCGCTTCCTTGATGGAAATGGCCGGGACAAATTTTACCTCGGGCAATTCACGGGACAAAGTCGTGATGAGGAAGTTGGAAGCAACCAAGTTGTCTTCCAGCAGCAGGATATTGAATTTGGCACCCGTCATGTCGTGTTCTTGGCTTAAGCTCAATGAATATTGAGGCTAAGGAGGACAGGTGTCGAGTCTGGTAAGCTGGAAAATGTTGCAGACAGGAAGGATAGATATTTTGCTTTGGCTGCGGTGAGACTCCGGACTGATGTGACATTTTAGAATAGAGCCAGACGGACGGGGGAGTGGTGATGTTTTTAAAATGATTTTTGGAAACTATTTTGTGGTTTCAGTGTTTCCATAAGTGACATGAAAAGGAGCGTGTCAAAGGGGCTTTCAGGGCCAATGGAAGGAACGGGCGTGGCAAGCTGGTTTCGATGGAATCCATTTTATTTCCAACTATTGCATCAAGACAGGCGAAGAGCTTGCAATCGGAGGGTGTTGCGTGCTTGTGGGGCAGCCTGTTTTGAGGATAAGTCAGGTATCACAAACGGAATGGGCAACTTTCATAAAAAAACTTGTTCACGAAGGGCATTTCTCAAAGCGGGATTGAGCCTGACGGTGGTGATTCCGTTTCGACTGCACGCGGCTGGATCAGATAGCACTGGGGCGGCAGAATTGGCGCATCAGGAGATTTGGAACCGCTTCGTCGACAAGCGGTTCAATGTGTTGCTGCATTATGCGGGCTTGAAAGGAGAACTGCATCTGCCCACAGCGGAAGAATGTCAGGAGTGCAAACCCAATGGGATGTCATGGTCCACTCCTATCGAAGACGGCCCGTTCTTCGGCGGTATATACTTGGTGGGATTGTGTCTGCGCCGGGAGCAACGGATGGATGCGGAATCCAAGGAGAAAGCGCGTCGGATTGCGGCCGGTCTGATGAAACTGGCTGAAGCCGGGAAGACACCGGGTTTTGTGGCGCGAGGATTTGGGGCGGATGGTCAGGCGCATTATCCCGCCAGTTCGGAGGATCAGGTTTTCCCTTGGTTTCTGGGGCTATGGAGCTATTTGCGGAGCGGGATGGCCAGCCCGGCAGAGCGAACGAAGTATGTGGCCGTGATGTTGAAGGTAGTGCGTGCATTGGAGAGCCATGACTGGCAGGTGCCGTGCGATCGTCCGGAGTTCGGTTATCGCGGTGCTTATAACCGAGCGACTAGTAAGGACTGCGTCCGGTTGTTATTTTTGCTGCGGGCCACACATGAACTGACGGGCGATCCGTATTGGTTGAAGGAGTACCAAGCCAAGCTGACAGAGCGTGTGGGGAAGGGGAACAAGTCCAGGGAAGAGCTTTGCGCGGAAGGGTTTGAGTATGTCACTGCGCATGGAGCGACTTATGTATGGACAACATCCATGTGCCAGGCGGCTTTACGGGGATTAAGGGATCTGGAGACTGAGCCACGGATTAAAAAACGGTTTCAAGCCGGATTAGATTTGTCGGCGGAACGGGTAACTGTCTTCTTGGCGCAGGGCTTGCGCTACGAGCGGACGAATACCTTGCACTTTGATCCAGACTGGCGGTTTCTGAACATGTCCTGGAAGCCGCAGCATACATGTGATGAAGCAATCGCTTTGGCGAAAACCCAGTTGCCACTTTGGGCGGAGCGCAATCCGCGCAGTCCGTATGAGGATGAGACGATGCGGGAGCCATTGTTCGCGGCATGGATCATCACGCTCTCGGGCAATAAGAAACTCATCAAGCCACATCGGGACGCGATAAACAGTTTATTGCGACGTTATGACTGGCAGGGGCTTTACACGGCGGCATTCTTTGTGGCAGTGAACGTCCATTATCAACTGATGAAGGAGGGATTAGAGGCATGAGACACAAGATGGACCATGGCAGGAATGGGGTTTCGCGACGGGCGTTGCTGAAGGCTGGAGCGGGGCTGTTGTTGTCCACACCGTTCATTTTACGCGCTGAGTCGCCCAAGGCGGAAGCGGCGGTGCAAGTGGCGCATGAGGAGATGTGGCGGCGGCTCATCGACAAGCACGGGGTGATGCTGGATTTCACCGATGAAGCGGGTAAGGTGATCATCCCCACGCCGGAAGAGTGCCGCTTGGGCAAGCCAAATGCCTTGGGCTGGTGGAGCCCGATCGAGAACGGCGGGTTCTTTAATGGATTGTATATCGATGCGATGATCAACCGGTGGCGCATCACGAAGGACAAGGCGGATGCAGAAAAGGTGAAAAGGCTGGCGCAAGGACTGATGAAGCTGGCCTCGGTGAGCGAGGTAAGGGGATTCGTGGTGCGAGGTATGGCCACAGACGGCAAGGGACATTATCCGATGGGTTCCAATGACCAGACCGGGCCATGGCTCTACGGTTTGTGGCGTTATCTGCAAACGGATTTGCCGGACAAGGCAGAGCGGGCAAAGGTGATAGCGAAAGTGTTGGAGATGGTGGAGATCATTGTGGCCGCCGACTGGCGGATGCCAGCCGAAGAGCCGTTCAAGTATCGTGGCAGTTTTAGCAATATCACGTGGGAAAGTTCAGCCCGGCAGCTTTTTGTCCTGAAGTGGATGCACCAATTGACGGACGATGACAAATGGGACCGGATGTATCGGCAGTCTTTGAGTGAGCGCAACCAGAAAGACGGTATATCGCGACTGGCGGTATGTGAGCGGGGGATGATCTTTGAGCATGGCGGCAGGCATTCATGGACGTCTTCCGTGCCCGGAGCCTGTTTGCGCGCGCTGTGGGAGATGGAAGCGGACAGGGAACTCAAAGCTGCCTATGCGAAAGGCTTGCAGGCCGGGGCTGTGATGGCGCTGGAGAGCCTGCCGCTGGGGATGAAGTTTGATAACGACGATGTGAGGAAATTCGAACCTAACTGGCGGATGATGAACCAGTGGTGGAAACCGCAAGTGACGGAGCAGGAGGCGGTGGCTTTGGCCCAGCAACAATTGCGGGAATACGGCAAACTGGCACCAAGACGGGGACAGGAAACGAAAGAAGTAAGAGAGCCTGTTTTTGCTGCGTGGGTGGTGACGCTGGCGCCAGACAAAACGATTTTGCGGGAGCGACGGACCGAACTGGAGAAGTTGCTGGCGCATTACCGCTACGATCGCTTGCTGTATTCGCAATTCTTCCCGGTGGAGAATGCGTGGTGGCAATTGCAAAAGCTTTAACGGCGAAATCCGGATATCAATGGAGGAACATTGAGCCAATGAAGGCAAGAAGGACATTTTTGGGGTCAACCAATTGGGTGGCGACAATGATTGGTGTGCTTTGCCTCGACAGTTCGTCTGGTGCAATTGAAGCGGCTGAAGTGACGCCCTATCCGGCGAGTCCGGTGATTCAAACGATTGTTTGGGCACCCACGAATACGATCGTGGTACAAGCAAAAGATGGCGATAACTGGCCAGTCACCTGGGCGGATGATGATGCGCTTTATACGACTTGGGGTGATGGCACAGGGTTTGTAACGAAGGTGGAGAGAAAATTGAGCTGTGGGTTTTCGCGCGTTACCGGTGGACCGGAGAAATTCAGAGGGGTGAATGTCCGCACGGATGCCGAGCAATTCGGCCAGGGGCGTGCGAGATTAAAGGGGTGGGGCATGCTTTCAGTGGAGGGGGTGCTTTATTTGTGGTTCGGGCATGCGGACAAGAAAGGCGGCGCGGCGCAGTTGGCGTGGTCCAAGGATCACGCGAAGACATGGACCTTTGCAGGCTGGAAATTCCCGGAGTTTGGGTTGATCGGTTTTGTGAATTACGGAAAGGACTACCAAGGCGCGCGGGATGAGTTCGTGTATGCCTATTCGCATGATGGTCCAAAGGCGGATGTACCGGCAGACCGGTTCATCCTGATGCGAGTCCCCAGGAACAAGCTTACGCATAAATCAGCATGGGAATTTTACGAGACATTGGATGCGAAAGGCCAGCCGGTATGGACGCCGGAGATTGCGAAGCGGGGCGGGGTGTTTCAAAATCATGATGGATGCCTGCGCTCGGCGATGACATACAACGCGGCGCTGAAGCGTTATCTATGGTGGCAGCATATTCCTTTGCCGCAAGGGAGCAAAGATCGAGGGGATACGCGGTTCACGGGCGGGTTCGGTATCTATGATGCGCCTGAACCTTGGGGACCATGGACGACGGCGTATTTCACCAAGGAATGGGATTTTGGCCCGGGTGAGCATGGGGACTTTCCAGCCAAATGGATGAGTGAGGACGGAAAGACATTACACCTGGTGTTCTCGGGTAATGACGCGTTTTGTGTGCGCAAGGCGACGTTGATCCTGCGGTAAGATCACTTGGCTGTTGCCTTGCCTGAACTGAATGAAGATACTTTTGAAAACCATGAATCACTGGAAGCAAATCGGGCTGGCTGGGTTGTGTCTGCTGTTCGCCTTCGCCGCACCGGCGGCGGACAAGAAGTTGACACCTTATCACGAGGTGCAGCCGGGTGTGCCGCAAGGGACGCTCACGAAGTACACGAATTTCTCTTCGCAGATATTCACGAACACTACGCGTGACTGGTGGGTGTATGTGCCCGCGCAATATAAGAAAGAAAAACCGGCGTGCGTGATGGTATTCCAAGATGGGCATGATTACGTGAATCTGAAGGGTAATTGGCGTGTGCCGACGGTGTTCGATAACTTGATCGCCAAGGGCGAGATGCCGGTGACCATCGCCATCTTGATCAATCCGGGACACAACGGCAGTTACAAACCGCAGAATGCCTGGCGGGTGAGCAATCGTAGTTTCGAGTATGATTCGTTGGGAGATCGGTATGCGCGCTTCTTGGTGGAGGAGATTCTGCCGGAGGTGAAGAAGAGCTATAATATCACGGATGATCCTGCGGGACGGGCGATTTGCGGGGCGAGTTCGGGCGGCATCTGCTCGTTCACGGTGGCTTGGGAGCGACCGGATCAGTTCCGCAAGGTGTTGAGCACCATCGGTAGCTTTGTGGATCTGCGCGGCGGGCATGTTTATCCGTATCTAATCCGAAAGACAGAGAAGAAGCCCATCAAGGTGTTTTTGCAGGATTCCAGTGGTGACTTGGATAATCCGTTCGGCAACTGGCCACTCGCGAACCAGATGATGAATTCCTCGCTGCGTTATATGAAGTATGACGTGAAGTTCGATTATGTGGAGGGCTTTGGTCACAACAGCGAACGCGGTGGTGTGATATTCCCAGAAGCATTGAAGTGGCTCTGGGATGGATACGGGAAGTAGAGTCGAAATGGAGCGAGTTTTTGCAGACCATCAGATCATGAAATTCAAAATAGCAATCACGACCGCTGTCATCTGGATGACGTCGGTGTTTTCTACACAAGCCCAAGACCTCGGTGGCGATATGACCTTGCACCGGCTCATCTTGCCGGATGCGAAATGGGAAGTGGTGGCGGAGGGACTGGGTTTTGCCGATGCGCCAACTTCGGATGAGAAGGGGAATTTCTATTTCTGCGATATGCGGAGCACTCCTCCCGTGGTCTGGAAGGTGGCGCCAGATAGTAAGAAGACGAAACTCATCGATGGGATTGCTGTGAGCGGCATGAAGTTTGGTCCCGATGGACGTTTGTACGCCTGTGCTGGTGCAGGTAAAGAGAAGCACATCGCCGCATTTGAGCTGCCTAGCGGCAAGAAGACTGTGCTGGCGGAGAATGTGGCGCCAAATGACTTGGTGGTGACGCACAAGGGCTTCATCTATTTCACTGAGACAGGGAAGAAGCAGGTGACTTTTCTGAATATCAGCACCAAGGAGTTGAAGCCGGCAGATGTAGGCCACGTCACAGCACCGAATGGTATCGCGCTTTCGCCTGATCAGCGGACGCTCGCCGTATCCGATTCACGTGGCAAGTTCGTGTGGGCTTATTGTATTCAACCGGATGGCTCGCTCACGCCTGCGGTGCCGTATATGACGATGCGTACGGAGGTGGATCAGAACGCAAAGAGCCCAGACGGCCGAACGCCGGTCTATCAAGTGGTGAGCCGGGGTGATGGCATGAGTACGGACCTTTACGGGCGTTACTACGTGTCCTCGGCGATGGGGGTACAGGTGTTTGATCCGACGGGACGTGAATGTGGACTGCTGCCTAAGCCTTACGATAAGAGCATGACCAGCGTGCATATCGGCGGACCGAATGGCGAATACATGTATGTCACCCAGCAGGACAAAGTGTTGCGTCGTAAATCGAATGTGAAATCGTTCTATCCCTGGCTGGGTCCAGTGGAGGCGATTCCGCTGCCGGTGAAGTGATAACTTTTTGCCCAAGGGAACAATGAGCAGTAAGCGTATTCCCACAGATGGTGGATCAGCATTGAGTCAAAATCCGTTCGCCGCACTTTCCAGTGCCGGATTGCCGGATGGGCCGAAGAACCTACCCGTCAACGAAGTGCCAATCGAGCAAGCTAAGCCGAAAAAGAGCCGCGGACGTGTTGATATCATCCGTCAAAAGGCTGGACGCGGAGGAAAGACGGTGACCGTGGTAAATGGATTTGTCGGTATCGGGTTGCCGGAGAAAGAGCAACTCGCGAAGAAGATGCAAAAGGTCTGCGGTGTCGGTGGCACTCTGAAAGACGGCCAGATCGAGATCCAAGGCGACAAGCGCGAGGAAGTCGCCAAGATACTCGAGGAAGCTGGCTTCCGCCCGGTGTTTGCAGGTGGATAAGAGAGTAAGGCTAAGCCGACAGCACTCCCTCTAAGACAGGTCTCGGATCTTTCGCGTTGCGAATCTCACTGATGCTGCTGAGGAAACTGATGGAAATCTTCTTTCCATCGAACTTGCAGATGATGGTTTCGTGATGCGGGGTTTCGTAGTAGCGCTGAGTCAATTCCAAGGTTTTGCCATCCTTCCATTCGGCATGTCCCGCGACCTTCTGCAGTGTGCTCGGTTTGGGAGCACCACCGCCGATGATTCGCGGCGAGGGCAAGGCGGTTTGATGACGCAGCCATCCGCTATGACTGCCGCGTGCAAACTGATTCGCCACCGGCCCGAACAGTTCCAATGTGTATACATTATTGGCAAAAGTTAGAGAGCCGCCCTTGAAGCCCAAACTGTTTGCTTTGAGATCGAAATAACCTTTGCCCGTAAGTTGAGTAAGATCGACGGGCGTTGTCCCGGCTGGCAAAGGCAAACGCAAGCCGGAGAGAGTCTGTTGCAGTTTGCCATGAGCGGCAGGATTGGCTGGGAGCGAGGACTGTTTCAAAGCCGGGTATAAGTGTTCCCACACCAAGTCCAGTTCGCCTTGCATATTGGAGCTTTCACCGGTCATCACGATCACCGTATCTTGTTCGGGCATCACAATGGTGTATTGACCGAATGCACCATCACCGCGGTAAACGCAGGGTTTCTGGCAACGCCAGAACTGGTAGCCGTAGCCTTGCAGCCAATCGTTCTGGTCATTCGGACGTGAAGGCTTGGCAGGAGCAGGTTGCTGGATATGGAAGCTGGTGGCTTCATCCACCCACGATGCCGGAAGAATCTGTTTCCCGTTCCACTTGCCCTTTTGCAGGTAGAGCTGGCCGAAACGTGCGAGCGTTTCCGTCTGCACACTTAGTCCCCAGCCGCCGGTCTTAATTCCGCGCGGACATTCCTCCCAAGTCGCCTTGGTCACGCTCAATGGCGCGAAGAGGCGAGGGCGCAAGTAATCTATAATTTTTTGCCCCGTCAGTTTCTGGACAATAGCCGAGCACATGTAAGTGGCCACGCTGTTGTAGAGGAAGACGGTGCCAGGTTCGTGGGCAAGGTTCTGACTGAGAAACGTTTTGACCCAATTCTCGCTTGAGACGGTGACTCCAGTGGGCTCCTTTAGGTTGCCGACGGACATGGTAAGCAGATGCTTCACCTTGAGCTTCGCGAGGTTGTCGCTAATCTTGGATGGGAGTTTATCCGGGAAGAAGGAGATGACCTTGTCATCAACCGTAAGTCGGCCTTCAGCGACGGCGAAGCCGACTGCCGTGGAGGTGAAGCTTTTGCTCATGGAATACATCGTGTGCACGTATTCCGATCCATACGGTGCCCACCAGCCTTCGGCGATGACGTTACCGTGACGCAGCATCATTAAGCTGTGTAATTCGTGGGTGCTTTTGCCGATGGCGTCGATAAACGCTTGTATACTTTCAGATGATACTCCTTGGGCTTCGGGTGTGCTGCGGGGCAGGTTGCTGCCTGAGGAGTGAGAGGCAGTCTGGCAGCCGGGAGTGAAGGAAACGAGGCCAAGACCCAATCCAGCCATGCCGGTTTGCTTGATGAACACGCGACGATTCAGGGACATAGGGAAAGGATTTCTGCAGTCGGCTTTGATTGCAAGATTGGTTTGCCGCTGTTGCTGCGCAACAACGAAAAAGCCGCCAATCGCTTGGCGGCTCTTTGCGGTTCTTAAAGTTCCTGATCGTTTATGCGAACTCTGGTTCGATGATCTCTTTCGGTGCCTCGTGAAGGGGAGTGCCATCGGCTGCCTCCGGATACTCGAAGACCTTGCCTTCGAAATTACGGATGACCACGCGATCCGCGTTATGGCTGAGCACGTAACCGGGGTTCACGGGCACCTTGCCGCCACCACCGGGGGCATCAATCACGTATTGCGGCACGGCGTAACCAGTGGTGTGGCCACGCAGTTGCTCCATGATCTCCAATCCACGCCGTACACTGGTACGCAGATGCGCGGAACCGGCGATGAGGTCGCATTGATAAATGTAGTAAGGGCGCACCCGGCACATGAGCAGCTTTTGCACGTGGGCTTTCATGATTTCCGGTGAATCATTCACGTGCTTGAGCATCACGGACTGGTTGCCCAAGGGAATACCCGCATCGGCCAGACGACCAAGGGCATCGCGCACTTCGGTGGTCAACTCACGGGGGTGATTCGAGTGCACGCTGATGAAGAGCGGGTGATACTGCTTGAGCATCGCGCAGAGTTCCGCGGTGATGCGTTGCGGGAGGAAAATCGGGATGCGGGTACCGATGCGGATGAACTCCACATGCGGGATAGCGCGGAGCTGACTCAAGAGAAACTCAAGCTTCTCGTCGCTGAAGAGCAGGGGATCACCACCGCTCAGAAGCACGTCACGGATCGAAGGCGTCTTGCGGATGTAATCAAGCTGCTTGTCGAATTCGGCGTGGAAATCATAGCCGGTGGCATTGCTCACCAGACGGGCGCGGGTGCAGTAGCGGCAATAAGCTGCACAGCGGTCCGTGACGAGGAACAGTACGCGGTCTGGATAACGGTGAACCAACCCTTGGACCGGTGAATGCGAATCCTCACCGCAGGGGTCAGACATTTCCCAAGAGGCAGTGTGAGTCTCTTCTTCTCGCGGGATGACCTGACGACGGATGGGGCAGTTCACATCCTCAACGTCAATCAGGCTGAAAAAGTGAGGCGTGATAGCCATAGCCAGCTTGGTGTTGGCCAGTTTGGCACCCGCATATTCTTCAGGGGTGAGATTGGGGATGAGCTTTTGGAGTTGCTCGACGGTAGTGACGCGGTTCTTGAGCTGCCACTTCCAGTCATTCCAGTCCTTGTCAGAAACATAGGACCAATCGCTGCGTCCTGAGGGGCGAAACTGTTTAAGCTGAGCGGGTTCCACTGAGGGGTCTGGGTCTCCCTTCTGAGCGTCCGAGGTATTAGTCGTCATTGTTCGGCACTATATGTTTGAGCGTCTTTGTGTCAAGGGGCTGACTTTAAGAAATCCGTGACCGGTTCCTGTTGGGCTGATTTCACCGGTGTCTCTGACAAGCCAATCAGGGAATAATCTTCCCGTAATACCTCCAGAAAGCCCAGCTGTTTCAAGGTTTCGCGGACGACCGGCTTGGCCGTGGTGGAGGCGGATTTGGAGCCTTGGCCAGATGATGAAAGTTGTTCCCGCTTATAGAGATAGGTGGCCAGGGTGATGTGATAATCGTAAACCAGCTTGAGCAGATCAGGGGGGAGGTTCCACTCCAGTTGCTGCAAACGTACCACTACTTGTTGCAGGATTGGGCGTTGTTGTTCGAAGTCCACTTCTTCGATGAGACGCTTGATGGTGTAAGTTTCCCGGATGGGCAGGGAGTCCGCTCCCACGCGAAGTTGAACTTGCGGCTGGAGAATTTCATTCAGCTTGCCCAAGGCGTTCTTTTCCGGCCAGCGCGCATGATCTTCGCGGCTGAGGAAGGCGACTTGGGCGAGAGACCACCATTTCTCGACGTCCAAAGGAGAGGAGAAATGCTCGCGGAAGGCGTGCAGGAAGGCAAATTGCGGATGCGAGTAACGGGCCAAGTCCTGCACAAAGTTACCCAACTTGCCGTTGCCACCCGGCAAAGCGATGAGTTCACTGGTGAACAGGTGGGCGCAGTGCTGGAAGTGTTCCAGTCCCAAGCTGGCGATCTGATCATCCACAGGCACGCTGAGATCAGAGAAAGACAGCGGGGTGGTCTTTTTCAATTTTTCACGAACCAAACTTAAGGGGTCCCGCCAGACTTTTTCTTCCGCGCCACCTTTCAACAGCCAGAATTGCGGGTTGGCGCGTTGCTGGATGGGATTGGCTTCGGCGATGATTGTGGTGCCTTCACGGACGAGCAAGATCTCGGTCAAGCCCTCGCGCAGCCACATGGGGACATCCACAGAGGAGCCGGTGTTGTTGCGATTACCCATCTCCAAAAGGCAGACATGAACCAAGGCACTTAAGAGCTTGCGCCGCTCGACATACTCCGGTACGTCGAGTTCGTATCGCCAGACGTCATTAAAGCGCACGCGATTGATGAATACGCCAGCTTGCGGCGGACGCCATGGCTGGATGCTGAGACGGACACGGTCACCCCCGCGATCGCCAGTGTCCAGTTGCTGCAGCACACCTTGCTTTACCTGCTCACAACTGACGGCCAGTTCGGCGGAAGAGAGCCGGACGACATCCCATAAGCCGGGATCTTCCTTGGGATTGTTCCGCAGAGGCTGAGATTTGACCGGCGAGGGAATCGGGGCAGTGATGATGAACTGCTTGGAACGGCTCCACGTCGTGATGGTCGTGTCCTGCGCAAACGCAACTGAGGCGATAGAAGCCAGCAACGCACCTATTAGGAGGAGCGTTTTATGAGCGGTGTATGCTGGCCGGGGACGGTTCAAGTTTTTTTGCTTTTCGGCGGTTTATCGCTACTGGCGGCTTTTTTGGTCTCGCTCGGTTTGCTGGTGCTGGCACCGCTGCCAGTATCCGCCTTGGCAGCTTGTTTATAACCTTCACTGCGGTAATCGGTGATGTAAAATCCGCTCCCTTTAAAGATGAGTCCGGCTCCGGAGCCCATCTGGCGTCTTACCTTACCTTTGCCCCAGGTCTTTTTCCCGCAGAGGTCCTTCGGGCAGACGGTCAAAGCATCATCCTTCATGGATTGGAACTTGTCAAAGGAGTGACCGCATTTTTCGCAAACGTATTCGTATGTCGGCATAATACTACATCAATACTAAAGCTAGGCCAGTAAGCAAAACATAGGGAACACTGGGGAGTCAAGGGGGTGAAATGGGGCCCGGCAGAGCAGGTTAATGCAGAGTGCCACGGATGACTTCTGTCCCTTAGTGTATAAAAAACGCTCGCCAAACGGGGGTATTTCGCCAAACCTCCCCCTCCATTTGTTGAACATGTTTACTGGAACATATACTGCGATTGTCACGCCGTTTAAGAATGGCGTCCTCGACGAAGCTGCGCTGGAGCGCCTCATCAAACTCCAGGTGAAAGGCGGCGTCGATGGCATCGTCCCTGTGGGTACCACGGGCGAGTCGCCCACTGTCGATTATGATGAGCACATCCGCGTCATCGAGCTGGCGGTCAAATTCGCCAAAGGCAAAGTCAAGGTGATGGCCGGAACGGGTGGCAACTCCACGAAGGAAGCCATCTACCTGACCCAGCGCGCCGAGGAAGTGGGCGCGGATGGTTCCTTGCAGGTCGCTCCCTATTACAACAAGCCGACACAAGAGGGCATGTTCCAGCATTTTTCAGCCATCGCCAAAGCGACCGAGCTGCCGCTAGTGCTGTATAGCATTCCTGGCCGTTGTGGCATTGAGATCGGCATCGACACGGTGAAGCGTCTGGCTGATGCCCATAAGAACATCGTGGGTATCAAGGAAGCGGGTGGCACGCCGGAGCGCGTGAGTCAGTTGCGTCAGGTGATGGACAAGAAGTTCGTCATCCTGAGTGGTGACGATTCCTTGACGCTCTCCTTTATGGCGGTGGGTGCGGATGGCGTGGTCAGCGTAGCCTCCAATGTGATCCCGAAGGAAGTCAGTCACATGGTGAAGGCGTTTGCCATTGGCAAGCCGGCTGTGGCGCTGAAGCTGCACACCAAGTATTTCCCTTTATTCAAGGACCTGTTCATCGAGTCGAACCCGGTGCCGGTGAAAGCGGCTTTGGAGATGATGGGTGTCATCGAAGGTGGTGTGCGTTTGCCATTGGTCTCTTTGAGTGCCAAGAACAAGCAGACGCTGGCGGCGACGATGAAGGCGTGTGGGGTGATCAAGTAAGGCAAGCGTATGAGCACGACGAAAATCATCATCACAGGTGCCAAGGGCCGCATGGGTGTGGCGTTGCAGAATTGCGCCAAGAACAACGCGGGACTGGAAGTGGTCGGCCTGATCGATCAAGGCGACGATATAAGCACGGTCATCGAGAAGTGTGATGCGGTGATCGATTTCAGCTTTCACAATGCCACGGCGGGCATCGCGGAACTGTGCGTGAAGCACAACAAAGCACTGGTCATCGGCACTACGGGACATAACGAAGAAGACAAGCAACGCATCACGGCGTGCAAGGCAACGATTCCGATCGTTTGGGCTTCAAATTATTCCACGGGCGTGAACACTCTGTTCTGGCTGACGCGGAAAGCGGCGGAGATCCTTGGTCCCAGCTTCGATCTCGAAGTAGTGGAGATGCATCATCGCTTGAAGAAAGATGCTCCGAGCGGCACAGCGACCACCTTGCTGGAAATTCTTGGTGATGTGCGCAAGGTGCAGCTGGAGGAGGAATTGCGCCATGGCCGTAAAGGCATCGTCGGTGAACGCACGAACAGTGAGATCGGCATCCATGCGGTGCGTGGTGGCGATGTGGTGGGGGATCATACCGTTATCTTTGCTGCCAATGGTGAGCGGGTGGAACTGACGCACAAGGCATCCAGTCGCGATACGTTTGCGAACGGAGCGTTACGGGCCTCCCAATGGGTCGTGGGTAAGTCACCTGGAATCTATAGCATGCAGGATGTGCTGGGATTGAGGTAAGCCGAGGATGATGGAGTGCAGAATGATAAATTCTGACAAACCAACATCGGATAGCGGACGGGCCTACATAGCGCTAGGTTCCAATCTCGGAGATTCGGTTCAAATCTTGCGGGAAGCATTCAGGCGGCTGGCTGAATTATCAGACCAGCCGCTTTTGCTTTCCTCGCTCTGGGCGACATCGCCAGTGGATTGTCCGCCGGGTTCGCCGGATTTTGTGAATGCAGTTGTTGGTTTGACGCCCAAGGCGGGAGAGACGCCGGAGAGCTTGCTGAGCAATTTGCAGGCGTTAGAGAAGGAGTTTGGTCGGCGACCCAAGGCGGTGATGAATGAACCGAGGCCGCTGGATTTGGATCTGATTACATTCGGTCAGGAAATACGGGACACGGGGTTGCTGATCTTGCCGCATCCCCGAGCGCATTTGCGGCAGTTTGTGCTGACACCGTTCAATGAGATAGCACCGCAGTTGATTTTGCCGGGACAGACGAAAAGGATTGAGGCACTGCAAGCGGAGTTGAACTCTTCGGAAGTGATACGGCGTCTGGCTTGAGGATGGTTTTGCCTTGGACGGGGCAGTGGAAGTGCTAGAACTGCCACATGCTTTCCCAGAGTCATCCCGTTTCCCGGCGTAAATTTCTGAAACAGGCGGGGCTGGCCACGGCTGTGTTGACGGGTCCTTCATTCACCGCTTTGGCTGCTGAGAAGCCTTACCCTGTTGCGGCGTTCGAGAAGGCGTTGCAACATCTGCCGCCGGAGCAGATGGCGGATGTGTTGGCTGAACTGGGCTTCATGGGAGTAGCTACGCCAGTCAGGCCGAAGGGGCGGGTGTTGCCTGAACGGGTAGAAGAAGATTTGCCCAAGCTGGTGGAGGTGCTGTCCAAGCGCGAGCTTGAGGTCACGGAACTGACGACAGATATCAATGACGCTTCGGCCCCACTTGCTCAAAGAGTGTTGAAAACGGCAGCCAAGCTCGGATTGAAACGATACCGGATGGGGCCATGGAAATATGATCTCAAAAAGCCGATCGCGGAGCAGGTGGAAGCGAAACGGCCAGTAGTTAAAGACTTAGCGGCGCTGAATAAAGAGTTGGGGCTTACGGCGGTGTATCAGGTGCATTCCGGGGCAAATTATTTTGGCGCTGCCATCTGGGATATCTATGAACTTTTCAAAGCCTATGATCCTAAGCAGTTGGCTATCGCTTTTGATATCCGTCATGCCACGGTGGAAGGCGGGACGGTATGGGAGTTGAATTTCAATCTCATCAAATCGCATCTTGGTTTGGTGTATGCGAAGGATTTTATGTGGCAGGGTAAGAAGGCGCAGAATGTTCCTTTGGGCGAGGGGATGGTGAATCCGAAATTTTACCAGATGGTGAAAGCGAGCGGATACGATCAGCCTGTGCTGCTGCATGTTGAGTATCCGTTGCCTGAAGATATCAAATCGCTGCGGGAAGCGTATCGGAAGGATTTGGCCACCTTGCGCGGCTATATGGAGGGGAAAGCTTGAGCGGGTGGTGCAAGCGGCGATGGGATTGGCTGGCTGGCCGTTCACGTGGTCAACGATGGTTGATCAAGTCGTGCCTGCTGGCGGCTTTTACCTTGGTGGTTTTCTTTCCCCGGCCGGACCAGTTGGTGAAACAACTTCCCCGTTGGAAGAATCCGGATTCATTGATCGAGACGAATGTGCCGTTCATGGCGGAGATCAATCAGAAGATCGATGAGCAGTTGAAGCCAGACGGCACGAAGAAGGATGAATTGAAAGCGGTGGAGAAATTCGTCTATCGCGAGATCAAGTATGGGTATGACTGGGATGTCTGGGGTAACACTGATTATTGGCCAACAGTAGGGGAGGTTTGGGATATCAAGCGCGAGGACTGTGATGGTCAGGCTGTATTGGCCGCGAGTATCTTAAAGTCGCGAGGATTTGAGGAGGTGCGTATAGTAGGAAATCTCAGTCATGTCTGGGTGGCGGCCGGAACGAATGAGGTGATGAGTCCGCAAGCGGACAAGAATTTCCAACGGGTTGATGGCAAGTTGAAGGTGCGGTTTCCGGGGATAAAGACTTTCCTGCTGACTTGGGCGCATATCAACCGGTTTCCGGCTTTGCGATCGTTACTACTATTGGCAGCCGTGTTGGTAGTGTCGTGGCATCCAGTCGCGGACATGAAGCGTTGGTGGATGACATTTGGGATGGGGGTAGCGGGTTTGTTGCTGCTTTATGATTGGGGCGGAAAATACCTGAAAAACAGTGCGACGGGGGGCAGTCTGGATTTTTGGGCGGGTAACTTGCTAGTGCTGCTGGCGATCGCTCTCGCGCTCCTGACCAAGCCAACGAAGGCGCCTGGCAGCTAAGCAAATTGCAAGATTTCCTTGTTTCTGAGGGCAGTTTGACGCATTAAAGACGAAATCATGAAAAAGCCCTTTATTATTGGTATCATCTTGTTTCTAGTGGTGCTGGCAGCAGCATACGGAATGCTCGTTTCCAACTTGAGCGGCCCCAAGGTGCAGGGCAAACGCGTGACGGTCTGGATGGATGAACTGGCTTCGCGTGAAGAAGCGGTCCGAGAGAAAGCCAAGAGTGCGATCTCTGGCAACGTCAAAGATTTCCTGCCGGCGCTGGTGTCCATGATGCATTTCAAAGATTCGGAGGATAAACAGAAGTGGGCAACAGTGTTGAATGTGGATTATCCGCCGTCATACACCCGTCGTCTGGGTGCGGTGCGTGGCTTTAATGTTCTTGGTGCTGCCGCAGCGCCAGCGGTGCCGGAACTATTGCCGCTGTTGGGGGTGCAAGACGCCGGACAAGATGTGGCATCTGCATTTGGTGCCATCGGAAAAGATGCCGTTGGCCCGCTTACCCAAAAACTTTCAGACAGTGACAAACAGGTGCGGGCGATGGCTGCTGCTTCCCTTTCCCGGATGAAAGCCGGAGAAGCGACTGGCGCCGCCGATGCTCTTATCAAAGGTCTGAAAGATGAAGATCCAGTCACTCGTGGTTGGATGGCCACTGCAGTAGGCAAAACCCAAGTTTCCGGTGATGTGGCCATACCGCAACTGATCGCTTTGCTGGAAGATAAAGATGGTGGAGTGATCGCCTCGGCAGCCAGCTCCTTGGGGCTGTATGGTGCGGCGGCGAAAGATGCCATGCCTTTGCTGCAAAAATTGGCCAAATCCCGGAATGAAGAGATAAGCGCTGCAGCTCAGAATGCCATCATTGAAATCAAGGGTGAGCCTGAAGCGGAGCCTAAGAAAGCCAATGAATAACCCGATGATCGGCATCGCTAGCATGGGCAAGCCTCTGTCTTTTTTAGGTTTGCTGCTTGCAGTTTGGTTTGGCGCAAGTGAAGTGCGGGGTGCGGATGGGCGACTGCCCAACGTTGTCATCATCTTTACTGATGACTTGGGTTATGCTGACGTAGGCGTGTTTGGCGGGAAAGGCTTCAAGACGCCCAATCTGGACCGGATGGCCAGGGAAGGCATCCGCTTCGTCAATTTCCATGTCAGCCAGGCGGTGTGCTCTGCTTCACGGGCGGCTTTGCTTACCGGTTGTTACAACAATCGAGTCGGCATCCATGGGGCGCTGAGTCCCCGTGCCAAGATTGGACTCAGCCCTGAAGAGATGACCATTGCTGAAGTCGTAAAGCAGAAGGGTTATACGACAGGTATGTTCGGCAAGTGGCATCTTGGTGACCATCCATCACTATTACCGGTCAAACAGGGGTTCGATGAGTATTATGGTCTGCCGTACTCGAATGACATGTGGCCGTTTCATCCGGACCTGATCGACCTGCCGGAAGACTCACCTAAGAAGCATCGTTACCCTGATCTACCGATGATCGAGGGCGATCAAGTGGCGATCCCAAAAATCACACCCGATGACCAGACGCAGCTGACGACCTGGTATACGGAGCGGGCTGTGAAATTCATCGAAAAGAACAAGGCCAAGCCTTTCTTCCTTTATCTCGCGCACAGCATGCCGCATGTGCCGCTCTATGTTTCCGACAAATTCAAAGGCAAGTCAGAGCAAGGCTTGCATGGCGATGTGCTGATGGAGATCGACTGGTCGGTGGGAGAAGTGCTGCAGGCATTGAAGCGGAACGGGTTGGATGAGAATACGCTGGTGATTTTTACTTCTGATAATGGCCCGTGGCTTTCTTATGGCAATCATGCAGGCTCAGCAGGGCCTTTGCGCGAGGGGAAAGGAACTTCGTGGGAGGGGGGAGTGCGGGTGCCGTTCATTGCACGGTGGCCGGGCAAGATACCGCCGAACCGGGTGAATGCCGAGCCGGCCATGACGATCGATCTGTTGCCGACCATCGCCAAGTTCATCGATGCTCCGCTGCCTGAACGAAAGATTGATGGCAAAGACATCTGGCCTTTACTGCGGGGTGACGGGAACGCCAAGTGCCCGCATGAGGCTTACTATATCTATTACGCGAATAACCAGCTCCAGGCGGTGATCAGTGGCAAGTGGAAACTGATTTTCCCGCATACCTATCGCACGCTGGCAGGTGAACCCGGAGGCAAGGATGGAAGACCGGCTTCTTACACGAACGCGAAGGCAGAGCTGGAGCTTTACGATCTGCAGAATGATTTGGGGGAGACGACCAATGTGATCGCGAAGTATCCGGAAGTAGTTGGCCGTCTCGAGAAACTGGCTGATGGCTGCCGGGATGATTTGGGCGATTCTTTGACGAAACGCATAGGCACCGGTGTGCGGGAGCCGGGTCAGGTGCCGAAAGAATAGTAACACATGGTCCGGAAAGCCCAAGCCACGTAACCAGTCTCCAGTTACCGCTTTAGTTCTTCATTGTCAGCATCCCGATTTCTCTTTTCCGCTTTGGCTATCACGGCCAGAAGATGGTGTAGAACAAGGCGGCGAGGATGCCGCCAAGGATGGGGCCGACGATGGGTACCCAGGCATATCCCCAATCCGAACCACCTTTACCCGCGATGGGCAGCAGAGCATGGGCGATGCGCGGGCCTAAATCACGGGCGGGGTTGATAGCGTAGCCAGTGGGGCCACCCAAGGAGAGACCAATAGACCAGACGATGATGCCGACCAGAAAGGGGCCGAAGCCGACATCGAACCCGGAGCCGGCCACGAGATTATCAGGTGACAGGATGGCGAGAACGCCGAGCACGAGCATGAAGGTGCCGATGACCTCGGTGATGACATTGAAAGCGGGTTTACGGATGGCCGGGGCGGTGCAAAAGACGGCGAGCTTGGCTCCCTGATCTTTCGTGACTTCCCAATGCGGGAGGTAGGCGAGCCAGACGACGATGCCGCCAAGGATTCCGCCGATCACTTGAGCGAGGATGTATTGTCCGGCCAAGGGGGAGGCGATCTTGCCCAAACAGAGCATGGCGATGGTCACGGCCGGATTCAGGTGAGCGCCGCTGATGGAGCCGACGCAGTAAACCGCAAAGGTGACCGCGAGGGCCCAGCCGGTGGTGATGACGATCCAGCCACTGTTGTGGCCTTTGGATTGATGAAGCACGACGTTTGCGACCACGCCATCACCCAAAATGATGAGCAGCATGGTCCCAATCATTTCCGCAAGGAAAGGGCTCATGAGATTTGTGTTTGTGGAACGGGAAGGACGCTAGCGAGGTTGAGGCGCGACGTCTATGGGAAAATCATGGCAGCAAGATGCTGCCATAATCCACAGGCTGGAAGCCTGCGCTACGAGGGCAGTCGAGGCGTCAAGCCGCCTTGGGTGAAAGCTGCGTCAAGCCGCAGCACTCCAAAGCATAGGGCGGTGATTAAATGCAGGACTCGCGCCGGGGCGGAGACTGGCGCTCTGTTCACACGTTCTGCGGTGTGGGGTGTACCCAAGGCTTGCGATAGGGGCGCATGAGCAATTTGTTCGCCTCAGGATCGTTGGCGATCTGGCCCTTGGCTGCGTCCCATTCGAGAGTGCGGCCGACTTGAAGTGATAGATTCGCCAAGATGCTGGCGACGCTGGAGGTGACGCCTTGCTCGATGTCGGCGACGGGTTTGCCGCGTGATTCGATGGCGGCGAGGAAGTCTTTCATGTGGCCACGAATCGCAGGGGCGACGTGCTTTTCCAGGTCTTTTTCGGTCTTGTCCTCGGGGTATTCCTCCAACTCCATAACGACGTCTTTCTTGATGCCTTGGCCTTTGCCGCGCGGGATGAATTCGTATTTGTTCACGCTGGCCTTGAGGGTGCCGTTCTCACCGTAGATGATGG
>JAURFH010000269.1 GCA_030834415.1 Verrucomicrobiota bacterium
TCCCGCTCATCACCAGCGTTTCACCGGAGATCGGATCTGTGAATGCACAGGTGATCATCAACGGTGAAAATTTGAATTCGGTGACCAGTGTGCGTTTTGGTAGTGTGCCAGTCTCGCAGATCTTTCACACGGCGGATACCCAGCTCCAAGTCTTTGTGCCTGCCGGTGCCACCAACGATTTCATTTATCTGTCCAACAGCACCTTCACCAATGCCTCGCCGAATATATTTGTGGTCAGCGGCTCATTGCCCACCATTGTGGATTTCCAACCGCGGAACGGTTCCCCCGGTTCGCCGATCACGTTGTATGGCTACAATTTCTCCGGCACCACCGCTGTGAAGCTGAATGATCAGGCGGTTCAGAGTTTCTTGGTGACCTCCATCAGCGGTACCAACCAGATCGCCGTCACGCTGCCGGCGAATGCCACGTCTGGCACCCTTTCCGTGACCACGGCCAACGGCACCGGCACCAGCACTAATATCTTTTACGTGTGGCCGCATATCTCCAGCTTCGGCCCGGTGAAAGCCACCGCCTTCACCAGCCTCACCCTCACCGGCGTCAATTTCACCGCCACCAGCGAAGTCCGCATCGGCGATGTCCCGGCACAATTCTTCAGCGAATCAGGCAACACCCGCATCAGCTTCTTCGTGCCGGATGCAGCGGTCACGGCCCCCATCACCATCCGCACACCCGCCGGGCTCATCACCACCATCACGAACTTTGCCATGCTGCCCAAGCTGGACACCCTCACGCCCGATCGCGGGCGCGCGGGCGATACCGTCATCATCGGCGGCTCCGGTTTCTTCAACGTCACCAGCGTGAAGTTCAACGGTCTCTCCGCGTCCTTCACGAATGACTCCGTGAACCGCATCACCGCTACCGTTCCCAACGGTGTCACTTCCGGCCCGGTCACGGTGGTCACCGGGGAAGGCACTACCGTTTCCGCCGGCACCTTTTTCATCTATCCCACCATCACGGATTTCACCCCCAAGTCCGGCCCTTACGGTACCACGGTTGTCTTCACCGGCATCAATTTCTCCGACGTCACGAACCTGACGTTCTCTGCGGTGAACATGAGCTTCACGCTGGATTCCCCCACGCAGATCACCGCCACCATCCCCGTGGCCACCTCTGGTTTCCTGAATTTCTACAACCCCGCCGGCATCACCGTTCTTGATGATCTCTTCACGGTGGAGCCGAAGGTAGAGAGCTTCTTTACTACGGACGGCAAACTGGTCATGCAGTGGCCCATTGATGCCCCGATTTTCCGCGTGGAATCGACGCCCTCGCTCACTCCGCCTGTTGTTTGGACGGATGAGAACGCCACCGTCTACATCGTGAACGACCGCCGCACCGTGACCAACACTCCCTCCGGCACGAGCAAATTCTATCGCCTCATCTTCCAGTTCCCGGAGTGAGATCAGGGCTGAATCACTTCGCTTTGAAACGAGTAAGTCTGTTGTTCAATCTGGTAGGAAATCCCAAGTTTGGCTCGGACAAACCAGATTAAATTTTTGATCCTGCTCCTCGGTTCGGAATAATAGATACCAAGGCGCCAAGAGTTGGTGGTGCTTGGGACCGGAATCTCCAAAAGCTCGCCTGTTCCGGGACTAAATAAAGTGCCACTGTTCGGTAACGGTTCCATGTAGTTTTGTGTGTTCCACCAGCCAATGGGTGAACTGATCAGGACCGTAAAAGAAGGACTTCTTTCAATTGCGAATGAACCGTTGTTCTGCAAATCAAAACGCGCCATCCGCAACCCGAATGCATTCGTATGATAGCCGGCAAATCGGATGTCTACATCTGCCTGCCTTGGCCGCGCCGTCGAGAGTCGGATTCCCACAAAGGCGATGACCAGCAGCAGACCCAAGCCCAACAGTTGTTTTTGCTTAGGGGTATTCATCCTCATTTCAAGGCGTTACGAGTTCGCTCTCCACCATCCAGACTTTGGTGGATTGGCCTAGCCCGATTTTGCGGAGCAAAGCATTGATGCTCCGGACTTTCTTTGATTCATACTCATGATAGCCGACCTCCATCCTCCAGGCGTTCGTCAGTACCGGCGTGGCAAACTCGATGACCTCGCTCTGCCCGGGCGCAATTACATTTCCGTGTAACGGGATGGAAATCTGGGAATGCTTCCAACCCACACGCGATTTGATTTGAAGTTCACCGGGCCAACCGGCAAGTGCGATCGGAAAATCACTCGTATTCTGCACCCTCATTTGAGCCATGTGACCCCACATCGTATTGGTGTAACCGATGAACCGGATGTCCGCTGTCACCGGTCGGAGTTGGGCGCTAGTTTCCAATACCCATAAAATCCCCAACGCCAGCAGTGGCAAGCCGATCGCGCAGCCTAGCAATATGCCGATAGGTTTTGGGGAGATGCGCATCCTCCCGAAGGTTCAGACACCCAATCTGCGAACGCAAGCGGGAAACCTTAATCCTTCCCTTCCTCCACCTTCACCGCCTCTTCTACTTGCGAGAGCCAGTTCTCGAAATTCCGTATCTGTTGATGCGTTCCCAGCACGAGGAGCTGGTCGCCATCGGTGATGCAGTCATAACCGGCCGGCGGCACGATGCGCTTGCCCTGCCGCTCAATGCCGCCGATCTGCACCTGGAACCGGCGGATGAGATCCAGCTCGATCATCGACTTCCCGATCGCCCGGCTGCCCGCTGGCACGGCCACCGTCTCCGTGTTCAATTCATCGAAAGAATCCTGTTCGCTTACCGTTCCGCGCCGGTTCAGGAACTCGGCCGCGATCGGCAACTTCTCCGGACTGCCCAACAGCAATAATTTGTCCCCGGGGTAAAGGTGCTCATCCGGTGAAGGATTGCTGAGTGCATAACCGCCGCGATCCACACCGATGATGGAGCAGCCCCAGTCCGTCCGCAGTCGCAGCACCTTGATGGCCTTGCCCGCGTGCTCGGAATCATCCGGGATCACGATTTCTTCGATCTGCAGACCCCAGTCCTCCTGGTCGAAATGCGGTTCCGTCCATTTCGATTGCGTGGTGGCGTTCGTGGCGGATTTCAACTGCACTTGCAGCTCGATCTCCACATGGCTGTGCAGATACACCAGCCGGCGCCAGAAAATGGCGGCCGCGCCCGCCAACACCACGAGGATGCCGATGACCAGCCAGCGGTTCACCAACGCGCCCGGCACCAGCGCGATCAACCACGCCAGGATGACCGCTCCGCCTACCGTGCGGATGGCGTTCTCGATCAAGGGCGAGAGGATGCGCCGCCGCTTCTCCCGCTTCGTCGCCGCCTCGGCAAAGATCAAGGCTAGCGCCGAGATGTTCCGCCACACCGAGATGAGTGGCGCGAGCAGCACGAGGCCGAACAGCGTCCAGAAGATGAACGCCACGCCGTGCGGGAACAGCCAGTCCTCGCCCAGCCACTGCTTCGCCCGCGAATAGACCGGATAAGCCGCTACGATCGCGCCGGAGATGAAGAGCAGGTGCAACGCCGTTTGCACCAAACGCTTGCTGGTCAGCTTCCACAGCACGCTCGATTGCTGCCGGTTCACCAGCCGGTCCAGCCATTCATGGTAGAACTCGATCCACTCCCGCAGTGCCTTGGGCAGCCGCGCCTCCACCGTGTCCGCGATGGTCTCCGAACGCCGGATCAAAATCGGTGCCGCCAGCGAGGTGAGCAACGAGGCGCCCACCGCCAGCGGGTAGAAAGATTCCGGCATGACCTTCGCGCTCACCCCCAGGCTCGCGAGGATGAAGGAGAATTCCCCCAACGGCGTCACCGCCAGCCCCGCGCGGATGGATTCGCGCAGCGTATTCCCCACGGCCAGCAAACCCAATGCCGCCGCCACGCTGCGTCCCACGATGACGAGCGCCGTGAGCGCCAGCAACGCCGGCCACACGGAGATCAGCAACTTCACATCGAAGAGCATCCCCATGGCCACGAAGAACACCGCGCCGAACATGTGCTTCACTCCTTCGAAGAGCCGCTCCATCTCGCCCTTCTGCCGCGTGCTGCCGATGATGGCCCCGAGGATGAAGGCCGCGAGCGCGAGCGAATACCCCGCCTTCACCGCGAGACAACCTAGCCCCAGCAGCATGCCGACCACCAAGAGCATGCGCAGCTCCGGGCTCGCCGACCGGCTCAGCCAGTTGAGCAGTCGCGGCACGATGAGCAAGGTCAGCATGCCCAGCAGCACGACGAAACCGGCAAAAGCACTGATGATGGAGACGATGGAAGGCGCGTTCTCGCCGTTGAAATGCACGATGGAGGTGAGCAACGTCAGCATCACCACCGCCACCACGTCCTCCAGCACCGTCATACCGAGCGCCAGCTGACCGGAGCGCAAGTGGTTCGCGTTGATCTCCTCCAGCACCTTGCTGATGATGGCGGAGGAGGAAACCATCAGGATGGCCGCGAGAAAGAGACCTTGCGTGGCATTCAAGTCCAGCGCCGCGCCGATGAGTCGACACCCGTTCAATAACAATACCGAACTGACCACCGTGGCGATGACCACGGAGAAACCCATGCGCTGCAATCGTCGCAGACTCAGCCCCAGACCGATGGAAAAGATGAGGAAGACCAGCCCCAGCTCCGCCAGCATTTCCACGCGCTCCTTGCTCTCCACGAGCTGGAACGGCGGCGTAAACGGTCCGATGATGACGCCCGCGAGCAGATACCCCACGATCACGGAAAGATGCAGGCGCTGGCACAGCCATCCGGCTGCCCCGGCCACTATCATCACGATCGCGAAGTCGCGAATGAAATCAAATCCCGTCACAAGGCACTTGTGGCGAAACCTCGTGCATACAGCAAACCTTTTTCCCTCCGCAGGAAATTATTCCGCCCTTTGTAATGCCGCCCTTGCAGAAATGCCCTGACCTCTTAGGATTCGCGCATGCTCCGTCCATTCCTCCTGACGCTGTGCCTGGGTGCATTGGGTGTCTGCTCATCCTTTGCCCAAACGAATTCGCCCATCCGTT
>JAURFH010000270.1 GCA_030834415.1 Verrucomicrobiota bacterium
GTCATCGGTACAGAATAGCGTTCGTCCCATGCAAACCTCTCCAACACTTTCCGCCGTCGCAAAAGCATTCCTGCTATGCTTTGCATTAACGATCGGCTCGCCCTCCGGGCATGCCGCTGAGAAACTCAACGTCCTGTACATCGTTTCGGACGATCTCAACACCCGCCTTGCCTGTTACGGGGACAATCTCGCACAGACTCCGAACCTAGATCGCCTCGCCACGCAAGGCGTCCGCTTCGATCGCGCCTATTGCCAGTATCCGCTGTGCAGCCCCTCGCGCACTTCGTTCATGACCGGTCTGCGCCCGGACCACAACGGTGTCGTCTCCAACAGCAAGACCTTCCGCGAGAAGCTCCCCGACCACATCACCCTGCCTCAGTCCTTCAAGCAGGCCGGCTGGTTCACCGCCCGCATCGGCAAGATTTTCCACTACGCCGTCCCCGCCCAGATCGGCACTGATGGCGTGGATGACGCCCCCTCATGGGAAAAGGTCATCAACCCCAAAGGCCGCGATGTCACCGATGAAGAAGAGATCTTCTCCCTCCGCCCCGACCTCGAGGGCGCCTCCCGTTTCGCTGGCACTCTGAGCTGGCTCGCCGCCAAGGGCACCGACGCCGAACAGACCGACGGCATGACCGCCCTCGCCACCGTCAAATTGCTGGAGGAAAACCAATCCCGCCCCTTCTTCATCGCCGCCGGTTTCTTCCGCCCGCATACGCCCTACGTCGCGCCCAAGAAATATTTCGATCTCTACCCGCTCGATAAGATCAAGCTGCCCGAAGCCCTGCCCAATGTGAAAGATCTCTTCCCCGCTGCCGCCCTCACCATCCGCAAGGACCAGGAGGCGATGACCGATACCCAGCGCCGCCAGGCCATCCAGGCGTATCTCGCCTGCATCTCCTTCATGGATGCCCAGGTCGGCCATGTGCTCGATGCCCTCGACCGTCTAAAATTGCACGACAAGACCATCATCGTCTTCCAGAGCGACCACGGCTACCACCTCGGCGAGAAACATCTCTGGCAGAAGATGTCCCTCTTCGAGCAATGCGCCCGCGTCCCCCTCATCATCGATGCTCCGGGCATGGCCTCTGGCAAGACCTGCTCCCGCATCGTCGAACTCGTGAACCTCTACCCCACCCTCACCGACCTCTGCGGCATCAAACCCACCGTCAAACTGGATGGCCTAAGCATGCGCCCGCTCCTGCAGAATCCCTCAGCCCCGTGGGCTCACCCCGCCCTTACGCAACAACAGCGTGGCGCACCTCAAGGCACCTTTGATAACGGCAAGAAGCCCGCCAACAACGGTTTCATGGGCTACAGCCTCCGCACTGACCGCTGGCGCTACACCGAATGGGATGAAGGTAAAAAGGGCCTCGAACTCTACGACCATTTCAACGACCCGCAGGAGATGAAGAACCTCGCCGATGACCCCTCGCTGCAAAAGACCCGTGACGGCTTGAAGGCTCAGCTACGACAACTGCTCGCCCATCCCTGAACCTTCCCTCGCGGCCCATAGTTGCGTGTTGCCTGGCGGTACGCTTTATTAGTGCATCGCCATGAGAAAGTTCCTGCTCATCGTTCCCGTGCTCCTGGCCGTCGCGGCTTTCGCCGGTTATCAGGCGGGCAAACGGCAGGCTCCCCTGCCCACCCCGGTCACTGGCCTGCCCGCGCCAGTCGTGGTGGCAAAGCCCAAGCCCGCTCTCCCCAAGCCGGTCACCCCGCAACCTCCAATCGGAAAGCAACTGTCGGCTGCAGAGGCCGAGCAGCAGCTCAGGGATATCCTCAGCCTGCCATCTCCCAAGCTGGACCGCCTGTATGAAGTTCTGGCCGCCACCTCACCGGGGGATCTCGGTAACATCACGCGCAACCTCCTGCTCACCCCTCGCGGCATACCGACTTATCTGGTGACCAATCATCTGCTCTCCCGCTGGGCCGAGTCTGACCCCATGGCCGCGCTGCAATTTGCGGAAAGCCTCCCGGAACGCAGCCAACGCAGCTTTGCCATCGCTGCAGCCATCGGTGCACTGGCTCGCGTTGATCCCGCCCAAGCCGTCACCTACGCAGAAAAACTCACCGGTGAGGAGCGTCAGAACGCCTGGAGCACCCTCACCCGGAGCCTCGCTGAGAGCGACCCGGCAGGTGCCTTGGCCGCGATCAAACAGCACCTTACCCCTTACGAAGCTTCCCGCGTTTACTATTCGGTGATCAGCATCTGGGCCGCCCGGGACCCGCAGGCCGCCCTGATCGCCCTGCAGGAACTCCCGCTCAACAACCAGCGTGATTACGTGCTGGCCAACATCTTTGGTCGCTGGGCCGAGAGCGATCCCCAAGCCGCACTCAGCCGGGCCATGCAGTTGTCGGATACCTCCGCCCGCAAGGCCGCCATCCGCCGTGTCTTGGGCGAGATGGCGGATCAGAACGCCCCACAGGCGGCCCAGACCGCCATGCAGTTCTCGGGCCGTCTGCGTGATGAGGCCTTGGCCGGGGTCATGAGCAGTTGGGCGAAGCACGATCTCGCCGCCGCGATGCAATGGGCTCAGGCCGCCACCGATGAGAACGACCGTAAGACCGCCTTGCGCAGCATCATGCCCGAATGGACACGCACCGATGCCCAAGCCGCGTTGAAATACCTGGCCGACTTCCCTTCCAGCAGCCTGAAGCTGGAACTCACCGGTTCCGCCCTTTCTGCCCTCAGCCAGAGCGATCCGCAGGCCGCAGTTGAGTGGGTCCAGTCCCTCCCGGCGGGCACGGCCAAGCGGAACGCGATCTCACAAATCCTCAGCCGGATGAGTAATCAAGACCCGGCCACGGCGGCTCAGCTCCTGTCCACGCTTCCGCCGGGTTCTTCGTCCAGCTATCACTACCAGAGCGTCGCCCAAAATTTGGCGGCCCAAGATCCGGAAAAAGCATTGGCCTGGGTGCAATCCCTGGCCCCGGGCAACAGCCAGAACGAAGCCTTGCGCGGTGCCCTCCGCGCCATCGCCGAAACCGATCCCGCTCACGCCATGGAGATCGCCAGCCAAGTGCCCCCCGGAAGGAACCGCGAGAACACCATCCAATCCGTCATCAGCACTTGGGGCAATCAGGATTTGGATAGCGCCGTCCAGTGGCTAAAAGGCGTATCGGATGAATCACTCAAGCTCGCAGCCAGCCAGTCCTTGAGCTACCAGTGGAGCCGGGAATCTCCCGCGGATGCGGTGGCCTTTGGCGCAACGCTGCCGGAAGGCAGCAAGCGAAACGACTTCCTCTCCAACGTCGCCCGCCAATGGGCCCAGAACGATGCCACCGCCGCGTTGAACTGGGCCAACACCTTGACCGACCCCAAACTGCGAGAGAGCGTGATCCCCAGTGCCGTGGGAGCATGGGCCAGCCTGTCTCCCGTGGAAGCCGCCAATTACGTCGCCACCCTGCCCGCCGGCAAAGCGCAGGATAGTGCCGCGCTGCAAGTCATCTCCTCCTGGAGCCGGGAAGACCCTGCCGGCACAGCCCAATGGGCCAGCGCCTTTCCCGAAGGCGATCTGCGCGTGAATGCCCTGCGTCAGGTGGCTTCCTCCTGGGCTTCCGCCGATCCGAATGGTGCCCTCACTTGGCTGGGCACTCTGCCCTCCGGTAAATCCCGTGACACAGCCTTTGGCTCGCTGGTGGACAACTTGAGCTACAACGAACCGGCCATCGCAGCCGTCGCCGCCTTGAACATCGGCGATGAGAACAACCGCAACCAACGTCTGGAGAGCATCGCCCGCAACTGGTTAAACATGGATGAAAAATCCGCCCTGACCTGGTTGAACCAAGCGCCCTTGCCTCAAGATAAAAAAGAACGGATACTCAAATCAAACGAATCAAATCGCTGAACATGTTGCCCATGATACGCACGTTGTCCCTGTTGCTGCTCGTCTGTTCCCTCACCGTCACCCGTGCCGCCGACCTCACCCTGCCCAAGCTCCCCCGCAGCAAGCCTCGCAACATCATTTTCGTCCTCGCAGATGATCATCGCTACGACACGATGGGTTTTCTGAACCATCCGTGGTTGAAAACGCCGAACATGGACCGGCTGGCCAAGAACGGCGCGTATTTCCCCAAGGCGATGGTCACCACCTCGCTCTGCTCTCCGAGTCGCGCCTCCATTCTCACGGGACTCTACGCGCACAATCATCGCGTGGTCGATAACTACAACCCGGTCTCTCCCGACCTGACGTTCTTCCCACAGTATCTGCAAAAAGCCGGTTACGAGACGGCCTTCTTCGGCAAATGGCACATGGGCGAAACCGATGAACCCCAGCGCGGTTTCGATCAATGGGTCGTCTTCAAAGGCCAGGGCACCTATTGGCCCGATGGACACGGCACCACCCGCGTGGTCCCCCAGACCGCCTACGACGGCTTTAATATCAACGGCAAAAAAGGCATTCCGCAAAAGGGCTACATCACGGATGAACTCACCGACTACGCCCTCGACTGGCTGGGCTCGCGCAAATCCGGCAAACCCTTCTTCGCCTACATCTCCCACAAGGCGGTGCATTCGGATTTCGTACCGCATGACCGCCACAAAGGCATGTATAAGGACAAGCCGTTCAACCCGCCCCTGACCTTTCCGAATACTCCGGAGAACTTTGATGACAAACCCATGTGGCTTCGCAACCAGCGCAACAGCCGTCACGGTGCGGATTTCGGCTACAATCTCCCGAACTTCGATCTCGCCGCCTACTATCGCCGCTATTGCGAAGCCCTGCTCGCTGTGGATGAAAATCTCGGTCGCCTCTTCAAGTGGCTGGAGCAGAAAAAACTGCTCGATTCCACGCTCATCGTTTACATGGGCGACAACGGTTTCCAGTTCGGCGATCACGGTCTCATCGACAAACGCACGGC
>JAURFH010000271.1 GCA_030834415.1 Verrucomicrobiota bacterium
CAGCCGCAGTCTGAAACCGTCTGGCGCCAGGCTAATAAATACAAGGTGCCCCGGCTCGCTTTCGTCAACAAGATGGATCGCACCGGCGCGAACTTTTTCCGTGTCTATGAGCAGATGAAGTCGCGCCTGAAGGCAAATCCTGTCCCGCTGCAGGTTCCTATTGGCGCCGAGGAAAGCTTCGCTGGCGTGGTTGATCTGGTGAAGATGAAGGCCATCCTCTGGGATGAGGCCTCGCAGGGTACGAAATTCGAATACAAGGACATTCCCGCCGAACTGCAGGATGTTGCGGACGAGTGGCGCGAGAAGATGGTCGAGGTTGCCGCTGAAGCCAATGAAGATTTGATGAACAAGTATCTCGAGGCCGGGTCCCTGACAGAAGAGGAGCTCAAGGATGGTTTGCGCCGCCGCACGGTTGCCGGAGAAATCGTCCCGATGCTTTGCGGTTCCGCCTTCAAGAACAAGGGTGTTCAGGCGATGTTGGACGCCGTGATCGATTATCTTCCTTCCCCGATCGATATTCCCCCAGTGAAGGGGATTCTTGAGAATGAACAGGAAGATTTGCGCAAAGCGGACGACACCGAGCCGTTTTCGGCCCTCGCGTTCAAGATCATGACCGATCCGTTTGTCGGGCAGTTGACATTTATCCGTGTTTATTCCGGCGTGGTGAACTCCGGGGACACGATTTACAACGCGGTTAAGCAGCGCAAGGAACGGATTGGCCGCATTCTCCAGATGCATGCCAATCAGCGCGAGGAAATCAAGGAAATCCGCGCTGGCGATATTGCTGCAGCGGTGGGTTTGAAGGATGTTGTGACCGGCGACACCTTGTGTGATCCGGTCAAAATCATCACGCTTGAGCGGATGGAGTTTCCGGAGCCTGTGATTCATGTTGCCGTCGAACCGAAGACCAAGGCGGATCAGGAAAAGATGGGTATTGCCCTCAACAGGCTCGCGCAGGAAGACCCGTCTTTCCGTGTTCGTACCGACGAGGAGTCCGGGCAAACGATCATTTCGGGCATGGGCGAATTGCATCTCGAGATTATCGTTGACCGCATGAAGCGGGAATTCAGCGTCGAAGCGAATGTCGGTGCGCCTCAGGTCGCTTATCGCGAAACCATCCGTAAGCCCTGTGACAAGGTCGAAGGCAAGTTTGTGAAGCAGTCCGGCGGGCGTGGTCAATATGGCCATGTTTGGCTCAAGGTTGAGCCGAATGAGACCGGCAAGGGTTATGAGTTTGTCGATGCCATCAAAGGCGGCGCGGTACCTCGCGAGTACATCCCTGCCGTACAGAAGGGGATTCAGGACTCACTGCCGGCAGGCGTTCTCGCGGGCTTCCCTGTGGTCGACGTGAAGGTGACCCTGTTCGACGGTTCTTTTCATGAGGTCGACTCGAACGAGAATGCCTTCAAGATGGCAGGGTCCATGGCGTTCAAGGAAGGCATGCGGCGCGCGAGTCCGGTTCTTCTTGAGCCGATCATGGCCGTGGAAGTGGAGACGCCGGAAGATTTCATGGGCAACGTCGTCGGCGATCTTAATTCACGACGCGGTGTTATTCAGGGTATGGATGACATACCCGGCGGCGGCAAAACCGTGAAAGCGGAAGTGCCGCTCAAGGAGATGTTCGGTTACTCGACCACACTGCGTTCCTTGTCTCAGGGGCGTGCGACTTATTCGATGGAGTTCAAGCACTACTCCGAGGCGCCGCGAAACATCTCCGATGAGATCATCAACAAGAATTCTGGGAAAGCTAAATAAGGATCACCATCATGGCCAAAGGCAAATTTGAGCGGACTAAGCCGCACGTAAACGTTGGGACGATTGGTCACGTGGACCATGGTAAGACGACTTTGACGGCGGCGATCACGACGGTGCTGTCGACGAAGTTTGGTGGTGAGGCGAAGGCCTACGACCAGATTGATGCGGCGCCGGAAGAGAAGGCACGCGGGATTACGATCAACACGGCGCACGTGGAGTATGAGACGGAGAACCGTCACTATGCGCACGTGGACTGTCCTGGCCATGCGGACTACGTGAAGAACATGATCACGGGTGCGGCGCAGATGGACGGAGCGATTCTGGTGGTATCGGCGGCTGACGGTCCGATGCCGCAGACCCGCGAACATATTCTGCTGGCGCGCCAGGTGGGTGTTCCGTACATCATCGTGTTCATGAACAAGGCGGACATGGTGGATGACAAGGAGCTTCTGGATCTGGTGGAGATGGAGATTCGCGAGCTGCTGTCGAAGTATGAGTTTCCCGGGGATGACACGCCGATCGTGATTGGTTCGGCGCTGAAGGCGCTGGAAGGCGACAAGGGTGATCTGGGAGAGGGAGCGATTCTGAAGCTGGCGGCTGCGCTGGACAGCTACATTCCGGAGCCGAAGCGTGCGCTGGATGGCACGTTCCTGATGCCGGTGGAAGACGTGTTCTCGATCTCGGGCCGCGGCACGGTGGTGACGGGTCGTGTGGAGCGCGGGATCATCAAGGTTGGTGAAGAGATTGAGATTGTGGGTCTGAAGGCCACGCAGAAGACGGTGTGTACGGGTGTGGAGATGTTCCGTAAGCTGCTGGACCAGGGTCAGGCGGGCGACAACGTGGGTATTCTGCTGCGCGGCACGAAGCGTGAAGATGTGGAGCGCGGTCAGGTTCTGTCGAAGCCGGGGTCGATCACGCCGCACACGAAGTTCACGGCGGAGATTTACGTGCTGTCGAAGGATGAGGGTGGCCGTCACACGCCGTTTTTCAATGGTTATCGTCCGCAGTTTTATTTCCGGACGACGGACGTGACGGGCAGCATTGAGTTGCCGCAGGGCACGGAGATGGTGATGCCTGGGGACAACATTTCGATCACGGTGTCGTTGATCCAGCCGATTGCGATGGAAGAGGGCTTGCGTTTCGCGATTCGCGAGGGTGGCCGGACTGTCGGTGCCGGTGTCGTCGCCAAAATTATTGAGTAAGGCAGCAGGCCAGTAGCTCAATTGGCAGAGCGTCGGTCTCCAAAACCGAAGGTTGGGGGTTCGATTCCCTCCTGGCCTGCCAAAGGCAGGTCTCGACAGGAACCCGGCGACTCGTGCCAGACAGCACGGGTCGCTTGAGGAAAGGCGTCAGCAGTGGACAAGATCAAAGTCGCGGCAGCTGTTTTGCTGGTTGCCGCAGGAATCGCCGGGTTTTACTACCTGCAGGACAGTGCGGTTGTCTTGAGGGTCGTGTCGGTTTTGGGCGGCGTTGCTGCCGGTGCGGCAGTGATGTGGACCACTGCCTGGGGGCGGGACTTCTGGGCGTTTGCTCATGATTCCGTCGCCGAGACGCGGAAGGTGGTGTGGCCGACGCGCAATGAAACATTGCAGGCGACAGCGATTGTGTTTGTGTTTGTTGTGGTGATGGCGCTGTTTCTGTGGCTTGTGGACGGCATCCTGTTGTGGATCGTGAAGAAGCTGATCGGCGGTGAATGAGATGAGCAAGAAATGGTATGTCGTTCATGCGTATTCAGGCTTTGAGAAAAGCGTGCAGCGGGCGCTGATCGACCGTATTCGTCGTGCCGGCATGGAAGACAAGTTTGGCCAGATTCTCGTGCCGGTGGAAGAGGTGGTCGAGATGAAGGGAGGGCAGAAAAGCACCAGTGAGCGGAAGTTCTTTCCGGGCTATGTGCTCGTCGAGATGGAAATGACCGACGAGTCGTGGCACCTGGTCAAGAATACCGCCAAGGTCACGGGATTCGTCGGTGGAACCGCTACGCGGCCGACGCCGATTTCCGACAAGGAAGTGCAGAACATCCTGAGCCAGATTCAGGAGGGTGCGGAAAAGCCCCGTCCGAAGATTCTGTTCGAAGTGGGCGAGTCGGTCCGGGTCAAGGACGGACCGTTTGCCGATTTTCACGGCAATGTCGAGGACGTGAATTACGACAAGAGCAAGCTGCGTGTATCTGTGACGATTTTCGGGCGTTCGACTCCGGTCGAGCTCGACTTCGGTCAGGTCGAGAAGGCCTGATTTATTAACCCCGGGGAGGATGTCCTGTCTTCGGTCAGGCTCCGTTTGAACCCGCAAGGAGAGTGTGATGGCAAAGAAAGTTGTCGGCTTCATCAAGCTGCAAGTGCCGGCAGGGAAGGCAAATCCCTCGCCGCCTATCGGCCCGGCGCTCGGTCAGCGTGGCCTGAATATCATGGAATTCTGCAAGGCATTCAACGCTGCCACGCAGAAAATGGAGCCGGGGCTGCCGGTTCCGGTCGTCATTACCGCTTATCAGGACAAGAGCTTCACCTTCGTGATGAAGACGCCGCCGGCGTCGATCCTGATCAAGAAGGCGGCAAAGATCGAGTCGGGGAGCAAGCGTCCCCATACTGACAAGGTGGGCAAGATCACGCGTGCCCAAGTCGAAGAAATTGCCAAGACAAAAATGCCGGATCTTACGGCTGCTGATCTTGAAGCCGCGGTACGCACGATCGCTGGTAGCGCCCGCAGCATGGGCGTGGAAGTGGAGGGCTTGTAAAAATGGCACATATTTCGAAGCGGTACAAGGCGGTGCGCGCCAAGGTCAACCGTGACAAGCTGTACGCGCTCAAGGATGCGCTGCAACTGGTCAAGGAAAACGCGACAGCGAAGTTCAATGAAGCCATCGATGTGGCGATCAATCTGGGTATCGATGCCAAGAAGTCCGATCAGGCTGTGCGAGGATCGGTCGTGCTTCCGCAGGGTACCGGCAAGACGGTGCGTGTCGCTGTGTTTGCGCAAGGCGACAAAGCGCAGCAGGCAAAAGATGCCGGTGCGGATATCGTTGGTTTTGATGACCTGGCTGCC
>JAURFH010000272.1:0-343 GCA_030834415.1 Verrucomicrobiota bacterium
AGAGGCGAATCCGCTGGTGTTGCGCTTGCCGCAGATCGCGGAGATCGAGGCGGCCGTCTCATCGGCGCAAGCTTCCGTGGAACAGGCGGAGCGGGATTTGCAACGGTGCGAGATCAAGGCGCCGTTCGCGGGCCGCGTCTGGGAAAAGAAAGTGGATGCCGGTCAGTATGTGGCCAAGGGCGCGATGCTCGCGCGGTTGTATGCGGTGGATTACGCCGAGATCAAACTGCCGTTGCCCACGGATGATCTGGCGTTCCTCGACGTGCCGTATGCGTTCCGAGGGGAAAAGGAAACCGGACCACAACCTTCGGTTAAGCTGATTGCGGACATCGCCGGGCAGCCG
>JAURFH010000272.1:352-1440 GCA_030834415.1 Verrucomicrobiota bacterium
CAGCCGCAAGAGTGGGCCGGTAAACTCATCCGCACAGAAGGGGAGATGGATATGCGCACACGCATGCTGCCCACCGTGGCGCGCGTGGAGAATCCTTATGGCCGGGGCGGCAAGGAATCGCGTCCGCCGTTGTCCATCGGGATGTTCGTGCAGGCGGAGATCAAGGGCAAGATGGTGAAGGGTGTGTATGTCATCCCACGGCTCGCGTATCGCGGGAACAATGAGGTGATGGTGGTGGACAAGGACAGCAAGCTGCGCTTCCGCACCATCGAGATCGTGCGCTTGGAAGCGGACAACGTCATCGCCAAGAGCGGGCTTGAAGCGGGTGACCGCGTCTGTGTCTCGCCGCTGGATGCTCCGGTGGATGGAATGACCGTGCGCCTTGATGATGAGGCGAAACAGAAAGGATCGCTATGAAAGACGGAGTCATAGCGTGGTTCGCCCGCAATGGGGTGGCGGCCAATCTGCTGGTGGTGGTCTTGATGTTCGCCGGTATCTTCACCGTCAGTTCCATCAAGAAGGAAGTCTTCCCGGAATTCTCGGCGGATCGCATCACGGTCTCCATGCTGTATCGCGGGGCCTCACCGGAAGAGGTGGAGGAAGCGGTCTGCGTGCGCATCGAGGAAGCGGTTTATGGCGTGGATGGTATCAAGCGCATCCGCTCCACGGCGGCTGAAGGCGTCGGGGTGGTGACTGTGGAGCTGTTGCCAGGGGCAGATGCACGCAAGGCATTGGATGATATCAAATCCCGCGTGGATGCCATCGACACGTTCCCGGAACAGACCGAGAAGGCGGTCATCCAGGAAGTGGTGATGAAAACGCAGGTCATCAACGTGGCCATCTCCGGCAACGCGGATGAGACGACCATCAAGCACCTCGGCGAGCGGGCGCGCGATGAACTATCCGCCTTACCAGGCATCACCCAAGTGCAGCTCGTGGTGGCGCGGCCCTATGAGATCTCCATCGAAGTCTCGGAAGCGGCGTTACGGCGGTATGGGTTGACCTTTGATGAAGTGGCGCGGGCGGTGCGGAAATCCTCGCTCGATCTACCGGGCGGTTCGGTGAAGACGGATGGCGGTGAGTATCTT
>JAURFH010000272.1:1449-4669 GCA_030834415.1 Verrucomicrobiota bacterium
AAAGTGGCGCGGGCGGTGCGGAAATCCTCGCTCGATCTACCGGGCGGTTCGGTGAAGACGGATGGCGGTGAGTATCTTTTGCGTGTGAAGGGGCAGGCGTATCACGCGCCGGAGTTTGAGAAGCTGCCTTTGCGCACGCTGATGGATGGTTCACGTGTGTTGGTGGGTGATGTGGCGAAGGTCATCGATGGATTTGAAGACGCGGATCAGGCGGCGAAGTTCAACGGTGAACCGGCAGTGGTGGTGCAGGTCTTTCGCGTGGGCGATCAGGATGCGCTGGCCATCTCGGATATCGTGCGCAATTACGCCAGTGAGGCGCAGGCGCGGATGCCAGCGGGTATCAAGCTCACCGCCTATCAGGATTACTCGGAGTATCTGCGCAGCCGTATCGAGCTGCTCACACGTAATGCGAAAATCGGTTTCATACTGGTGTTCGTGGTGTTGGCGTTGTTCCTGCGGTTCCGTCTGGCGTTCTGGGTGAGTCTCGGCATTCCCATCGCGTTCCTTGGTACGCTGTGGCTGATGCCTACGCTGGGCATCTCCATAAACATGTTGTCGCTCTTCGCGTTCCTCATCGTGCTGGGTATCGTGGTGGATGACGCCATCGTGGTGAGCGAAAACATCTATACCCATGTGCAGGATGGGAAGGATGGGCTGACGGCGGCGATTGATGGGGCGAAGGAAGTAGCGGTCCCCGTGATCTTCTCAGTGCTCACGACGGTGGCGGCTTTCGCTCCGATGGGCATGGTAGAGGGAAATACGGGCAAGGTGCTGAAAGCGATCCCTTTTATCGTCATCCCGACGCTCGTGTTCTCGCTCTTGGAATCCATGCTGGTGTTGCCGAACCATCTGAGCGGCTTGAAAAAGGAAGTGCGCGATCCCAAGCAGCGCTTCCATCCGTTCAAATGGATTCAACACACATTCTCGGATGGATTGGATTGGTTCATCCAGCGCATCTACCGGCCGGTGTTGGAGCGCGCTCTCGTGTGGCGCTATACGACACTGTCGATCGGGTTCGCGATCCTGTTCCTTTGTGTGGGGTTGGTCGGGGCGGGGTGGTTGAAGTTCCAATTCTTCCCGCCGGTGGAAGGCGATGATGTGGCGGCGTTCATCACGATGCCGGAAGGCACGCCACCTGAGGTGGTGCGGCAATCGGTGGAGCAGATCGAGAAGGCAGCGCTGCAAGTGCGCCAGGAGATCGACGGCAAGTTCGCCAAGGATGGCGAGAGCATGGTGCGGCACATGTTGGCCTCGGTCGGCGATCAGCCCTTTCGCACGGCAGTGAGCAAGAACGGCGGCAAGGCGGGCGAGAGTTTCGCGAAGGAAAACGTGGGCGAAGTACACATGCAGCTCCAGCCCTCGGAGACGCGCAGCGGTGTGACGGCAGCAGAAGTGGTGAAACGCTGGCGTGAATTGACGGGGCCGATTCCGGGTGCAGTGGAGCTGACCTTCACTTCGTCGCTGTTCTCCTCGGGCAATGCGATCGACATCCAACTCAGCGGACCGAATGTGGCGCAGTTGAAACAGGCGGCAGATGAATTGAAAGAAGCGCTGGCGAAGTATCCGGGCGTGATCGACATCGCGGATTCGTATCGCTCCGGGAAACAGGAAGTGAAGCTGGCCATCAAGCCCGCCGCCGAAGCGAGCGGACTTACTTTGGAAGACCTCGCGCGGCAGGTGCGGCAGGCCTTTTACGGTGAGGAGGCGCAACGCATCCAGCGCGGGCGCGATGATGTGAAGGTGATGGTGCGCTATACGGAAGCGGAGCGGCGTGAACTCGCAAGCTTGGAGAACATGCGGGTGCGGCTGCCGGATGGCACGGAAGTGCCCTTCTCGACTGTGGCCGAGGCGAAGGTGGGACGCGGCTATTCCACCATCAATCGCGTGGACCGTCAGCGTGCGGTGAATGTGACGGCGGATGTGGACCTGAGCAAAGCGAACACGGGCGAAATCCTGGCCGATGTGCAGGCGAAGGTGATGCCGGTCATCGCCGCGAACTATCCGGGTCTGCGGTATGATTACGAAGGCGAGAAGCGCGAGCAGAGCGAGACGATGCAGGGATTGGGACGCGGTTTCATGCTGGCGTTATTCCTCATCTTTGCGCTCATCGGCATCCCGTTGCGTTCGTATCTGTATCCGCTCATCGTGATGACGGCGATCCCGTTCGGGTTCGTGGGGGCGGTCATCGGGCATATCGTGATGGGCATGCCGCTGACGGTGCTCTCGATGTTCGGGTTGGTGGCGCTCGCGGGTGTGGCGGTGAATGACAGCCTGGTGATGGTGGATTTCATCAACCGGGCACGGGATAACGGCATGAGCCTGGATGAAGCGACGAGGGCGGCCGGGGTGAAACGTTTCCGCCCGATCTTGCTCACCTCACTGACGACCTTCGCCGGATTGACGCCGCTCATCTTGGAGAAGAGCGTGCAGGCGCAGTTCCTCATCCCCATGGCCATCTCGCTGGGCTTCGGCGTGATGTTCTCCACGGCGGTGACATTGCTCATCGTGCCGTCTTGCTACCTGATCATCAATGACATCAAGCGCGCGTTCGCCGACTGGTGGGCGATCGTGACGGGGAAAGAGAAGGCGGGGACGCAGGAAGAAGCGCAGGTGGAAGTGGTGAAGTGACTTAGCTTGGAAAACAAAAACGGCAGGACCATCACAGTCCTGCCGTTGCGTTCTTAAATGGATAGTTCGGTTAGAACGTCACCGTCTCGAGATAGCGCAGGCTCGGGATGATCTGTTCGTTCACGACCGGTGATTCGTCCTCGATGAAGTAGTATTTCACGCCCGCTTTCTTGGCGGCTTTGAGGATGGCGGGCCAATCCATCTGGCCGGTGCCCACAGTCACATCATTCTTCACGTCGGTCTTGCCGTCCATGCTGCCTGTGGCGCCTTTGCGCTTGTCTTTGATGTGCATGAGCTGCCAGCGCTTGCCGTATTTCTCGAGCAACGCCACCGGGTCCTGACCGGGATGCACCACCCAGTAGACATCCATCTCGTAGGAGACGAGCTTCGGGTCCGTCTCTTTCATCATGAGGTCCATCAAGGTGCCGCCGTTCCGATACGGGTGAAACTCATACCCATGGATATGATAGAAGAACTTGATGCCATACTTCTTCATCACTTCGCCCGCCTTGTTGAAGACGGCGATGGCGTCGCGCGCTTCGGCTTCGTCGAAGACATCCTTGTGCGGGATCCAGGCGCAGCCGGCGAACTC
>JAURFH010000273.1 GCA_030834415.1 Verrucomicrobiota bacterium
ACGTGGCGCGCATAGATGTTCACCAGCGTATCCGCCCCCGCATCCGTGATCCCGCCGCCCAAGGCCGTCACACTCACATTGCCCGCCAAGGCCAGCCATCCACCCCGCCCATCAGGAAAATCACACTGACCACCGGCAAGATTCCCAAGAGCGAATACACCCCACCGATGGAAGAAGAAACCAGTTTCCCCAATACGATGTCATACCCCTTCAAGTCGGTCAGGAAAAGGAACCCGAGCGTTCCTTCCCGCTTTTCGCGGCTGATGGAATCCGCCGTGGTTTGCACACCCGCAAAGAGACAGACGAGAAACAAACCTCCGAAGCACACATAGAGCATCGTCTTACCCATCATCTGCGAGGGCGCGCCCTGATACAGGCTGTATGCCATGAAAAGGAATACGATGGCCCCCACCAGCGGCACCATATACCGGCTGCGGTAAAGTAACGGGCTGCGTGCTCCCACCCTCAACTCCCGCTCCACGATTGGCAAAACGGTCATTTTACCCTCTCCCTGTGCACCTAGATTGACGTCTGTTACCTAAACTGGCCGACACTGCCGCAATATGCAAGCGGCACCATGATGTTAGGGGAAGAAAGCGGCTGGCGAAAAAGTTGGCGGAAGGGGTGGGAGTCGAACCCACGGTAGGGGTTAACCTACGCCTGATTTCGAATCAGGTGCCTTAAACCACTCAGCCACCCTTCCGACCAAGGGCACAAAGTCTTTCCACACCCTGCCCTTCGCCGCAAGCCCGGAATTCAATATCCCTTCACTTTCCGCCGCTGTTTTTCCCTTTCTTCATTCTCTCTTCTTAATTCTACATTCCTCAGTCCTCCGGCCGCTCTCCCGCCTGCGCCATCTTCACCAGCTTCGGATCGAACTGCCCCAACACCTCCACCAGGTCCTTCTGCGCCTCCATCACCTGATGGATGTCCTTATACACCCCCGGCACCTCATCAATACCCGCCGAAAGTAGATGCACCCCGCGCTCCTTCAAGAGCCGGTTCACCTTGCTCCACTCGAAGCTCTCCGTCGCCTTCTTCCGGCTCATCACGCGACCCGCCCCATGCGAGGCAGACAGAAGCGACTCCGCATTCCCCTTCCCGCGCACCAGAAAGCCCGGCGTCGCCATCGAGCCCGGGATGATGCCTAAAACACCCTCGCCCGCTGGCGTCGCTCCTTTGCGATGCACGATCAATTCGCGCTCCACACCATCCACGACGTGTTTCTCCTTCCATGCAAAGTTATGGTGATTCTCCACATCCAACAGCACCTCCAGCCTCAGATGCTCACCGATATGCCGGTGGATCAGCTCATGATTCGCCGCTGCGTAACGCCCCATCAACTCCATCGCCGCCCAATACTCCTGCCCCTCGGCCGAATCCATTGACAACCACGCCAGGTGCTTATGCTCCTTCGGCAGATCCGCATGCTGCTCCATCGCAATGTTGCTGTAATGCTGGCACGTCATCGCGCCCGAACCCCGGCTCCCGCTATGGCTCAGGAGCGCCACATACTCGCCGGGCTCCAATCCCTCCACTTTATCCTTCACCGTGAACACCCCAAACTCCACGAAATGGTTCCCGCTCCCGCTCGTCCCGAGCTGCGCCCAGCCGCGATCCTTGTTCTGTTTCGTGACCGGGCTCACGCTCCAATCCTCATCCAGCACCGCATGCTGACGCCGCTCCTTGAACGTCGCCCCGACGCCGAACCGCGTCTCCGTCTCGATGGCCTTGATGAGTTTGTCCCGCTTGCGATCCAGCTCCCGCACCGGCAGATCCAGCACCGCGAGCTTCATCCGGCACGCGATATCCACGCCCACGGCATACGGGATCACCGCGTTCTCCGTGGCCAGCACCCCGCCGATCGGCAGGCCATAGCCCAGGTGCGCATCCGGCATGAGCGCCCCACGCACCACCACCGGGAGCTGACACGCCCGCGCCATCTGGTTCACCGCCTCCGGCTCCAGCCCCTCGCCCCACTGACGCCACTCCGCATGCGTCTCCCGCAGCGCCCCCGCCGATTGCACCCGCACCAACGCCTGCGCGAACTCTCCGCGCAACTCATCCCCCACGAACCGCGTCGGATTCTTCACAATCGCCTCCGCCTCCTCCGCCAGCTTGGCCTTGTCCAAACCCTTCAGGATATACCGCGAAATAAAATCCACCCCACGCCGCGTCGCCTCTCCCGGCGGCACCCCTAACCGAATCAAATCTTTCGTGTTCATATTTTCTTAACCCTTCGCATACCACAAACTCACCACCACCTTAAATCCCCGCCCATGCGGATCATCCCACACCCGCCGGATCGGCTCTGCCATCTTCTCCTGAAATGTTTTTGTCGTCTCCAGTTTAGTGAATTCCTCCACAAAAGGCTCTGTTTCATCCGAAAACCCGATGAACAACAATATATTCCCCGGATGCTTCATCGTTTGCGTCATCAACGCTTCGATTCCAGACTCCTTCCATCGCTGGGAAAAATCTTGATGCGGATCGACGCGATACTGGTTGCCGAACTTGCGCACCTTGATTTTCGAAAGCCGCACCATGGCTAACTCTTCCAACGGCGTAGTCCGTTGAAACCCGAATACATTCTCTCGGACCGGACGGGTAAACTTCGGCGGATTGCACTTTAGCTCCTTCAGGACCGGTGCCAGCGCCAGCTCCCACTCCATTTTGAACTCCGGATGCAACTCTCCCTCCTTCGCCTGATACTCCCGGATGGCATAAAGACCATGCGGAGCCGCCTTGACGTCCAGTTCGTGCAACGCCTCCAGCAACTTCTCTAGTTCATTTCTCTCCAGCTTCATGTTCTGTCTCACGTTCTTAATATTAGCGTCACTCCACAAACCGTACCCTCACCCGTTCCGGCAGCATAAACTTTTCCTGTTTCATCGCCTCCGCCACCGAGACCGTCTGTTCTCCCTGATGAGCCAACGCCCAATCACCCTCCCAGCAACCATACGCCTCCACCACCTTGTTCGCTTTCAACGCCTCCGCCAGATACCGTAGCAGATCCTTGGTGCAGACCTTGTCCTCTTCATCAAACTCCCGCATCTCCACGAGCACGCCACCTTCATCCCAGAAAAACACGCAACTGCACCCCGTATGCGCTCCCGCATACACGATATGAGTTTGCGTAAAATGCCGCTTCACTTCAGCCAGGCCATGGTCGGCAACGTCCACATTAAAACCTCGCTGATGCTCATCCCAAGCCACCAACGGCAACTCCCTCCCGCTCCGCCGCCAAATGTAACGCTTTGCACATAATCTTAGCCCTCGTAAAAGTTCGGATCATCCCACGCCAGCTCTTCCGGGCTCATTTGCCGGACCAGTTTCAGTTCCGTTTCCCACGAACGCAGCCAGTTGGCGCAATCTCGCGGCCCCCAAACTTGGTTGATCTGTTCCCACTCAGAGATGATTTTACCTTCTTTGATACTTGATACCGATTGAATCAACTGGTCCAAATCTTTCAAAACCTGCTCACAAACTTCGCTCTTATGCGTCCGAACCCAATGCTTCATCCCTTCCGCCTCGATCACGAAAGCATCCGCTCCACAGCAACCCGCCACACAGTAACCCTCATGATCGTGCATGAACTGCCAAAGCAACGGCGTCAAAATCAATTGGGTATCATTCGCATTCATACTCTTTACCCTCTCTTGCGTCTTCTGCGCCTCTTTGCGGCCATTCCTGTCTCTCGATGTTCGATGTTTTCCCCAGTTTCTTCATTCTGCCTTCCTCATTCTACATTCCCTCTATATCACCTTCCGTGCCAATCCATTTTCCACCCCAATTACAAGTACCCAATCACCTCACCATCAGCCATTTAGATGTATCCGGCTAAAATTCACACCTCATCTCTCATAATTCCTAATTGTAGCTTTCCAGCTAGTCTCATATCATTTCCGCTATGTCTCAGAAGGAGAAGATTCTCATCGGCATCGTCGGCAGCCACCTCGATTCCGGCTTCAGCAAAAACCGCTGGAACCGCTGGCGGCCCACCGTCTCCCTTCTCCAGCAGGAAGACCTCATTTTCTCCCGTTGCGAACTCATCCACTCCCCCGAGCATCTTGCCATCGCCGGTTGCGTCGCCGCTGATATCCGCGGTCTTGAATCCACCAAGGCCAATCGCACCAAGGTTCACCTCCACAGCCAGCCCCTCAAAGACGCCTGGGATCTCGAGGAGGTTTACGGCTCCCTTTACGACTTCACCAAGCTATATGGTTTCGAGCCCGATAATGAGGACTACTACATCCACATCACCACCGGCTCGCACATCCAGCAGATCGCCCTCTTCCTGCTCACCGAATCGCGCCATTTCCCGGGACGCCTCATCCAGTCCTCACCCCAGGAAGGCCGCAAATCTCCCATCGGCACCCATCGGCACCCATCGGCACCCATCGGCACCCATCGGCACCCATCGCATCATCGATCTCGACCTCTCGCAATACGACAAGCTCGCCTCCCGCTTTGAACGCGAAGTCACCGAGGCCCGCACCTTCCTCAAGTCCGGCATCGAGACGCATAACAAGAATTTCAACACCCTCATCGAACAGATCGAGCACGTCGCCATCGCCTCCCGCGATCCCATTCTCCTCATGGGTCCCACGGGCGCGGGCAAATCCCAGCTCGCCAAGCGCATCTA
>JAURFH010000274.1 GCA_030834415.1 Verrucomicrobiota bacterium
GGGGTTATTGTTGCTGGAAGTCATTCTGGGCCACACCATCTGGCGGCGTTTGCCATAACGATTGATCGTGAACACTACGGACACCATACAGTTCGGGACACCGGCTCTCCTTTGGGTGAGTTTGCTGGCGGTGCCGTGTCTGCTGGTGTTCTTCGTCTGGGCATGGCGACGGAAGCAGGCAGCCATGGCCTTGTTCATCCCGACCCGGCTGTTTGATGCTTTACTCGTCGGCTACTCAGCCCGGCGCGAGAAGATCCGTTACGGTTTACTAGGTTTAGCCGTGGTGTTTGATTTGCTGGCCTTGGCGCAGCCACGGTGGGGATACACTTGGGAAGAAGTGCGGCAGCGTGGCTTGGATGTCGTGGTCGCCGTGGATACCAGCCGCAGCATGATGGCGCCGGATTTGCCGCCGAACCGTTTGGAGCGGGCCCGACTGGCCTGCATCGATCTCATGCGGGTGGCCAAGACGGACCGTTTGGGCTTGGTGGCTTTCGCGGGTAGCGCGTTTCTCCAGTGTCCGCTGACTTTTGATGATGAAGCGTTCCGGCTCAGCTTGAGCGCACTGGATACCGGGATCATCCCGCAAGGCGGCAGTTCCTTGGCCGAAGCCATCCGCACGGCGACCGAGGCTTTCAAGAAAGATGAGGATAATCACAAGGTGCTCATCTTGCTCACGGATGGTGAGGATCATGATGAGGGGGCGGTCAAAGCAGCGAAGGAGGCAGCGGAGGCCGGGATGAAAATATTTACCATCGGGGTAGGGACACCCAATGGCGAGCTTCTGGGTTTCAAAGACGAACAGGGCAAGCAGGAATACGTGCGGGATGCCGAGGGGAACATCGTGCGCTCGAAACTGAATGAAAGCCTGTTGCGGGAAATCGCCACGGTGGCGGATGGTTTCTATCTGCCACTCAGCGGGACCAAGACGATGGAGACGTTGTATGAGCAAGGGCTTGCTTCACTGCCCAAGTCTGAATCCGAGGGGATGAGGGTGCAGCGTTTCCAAGAGCGCTTCCAATGGCCGCTGGCAATCGTGATATTGTTGCTGGCCATCGAGTGGCTTTTGCAGGGGCAGCCGGTTCCCGCTGAAAAGAAAACTCTCGCGACTAAACCAGTTTCCCGACCGGCAGTTGCTGTTTCGGTGCTGGTTCTGGGTGGTGTCCTCGTGGCCACTTCTGCATCGGCTTCTCCGGCGCAGGCGCGCAAGTCGTTTGATGCGGGTGATTACCGGGCGGCGTTGGAAGAGTATCAACGACTGCTCAAGGAGCGTCCCGATCCGCGGCTGCATTACAATGCGGGGGCGGCAGCATATCGGGCAGAGGATTATGAAACGGCGGTGAACCAGTTCAATGAAGCGTTGCGCACGCCGGATCTGGAGCTTCAACGGGACGCTTATTACAACCGCGCCAACACGCGTTATCGGCAAGGTGAGAAGGTCACTGAGTTGGCGGATAAACAGCAGATGTGGGAGTCCTCGCTCAATGATTATGAGCGCGCCTTGAAACTTCGTCCGGAAGATCAAGATGCCAAGTTCAATCGCGACCTGGTCCAACGCAAACTGGAAGAGCTGAAGAAACAGCAGGAACAACAGAAGCAGCAGAATCCTGACGACAAGAAACAGGATCAAAAAGAAAATCAGGACCAGAAAGATCAACAAAAGCAGGAGCAGCAGAAACAGGAAAACCAGCAGGGCAAGGATCAGGATAAAAAACAGGATCAGCAAAAGCAGAACGGTGACCAAAAGGAACAGCAGAAAAAGCAAGGCGACGAGGACGGTCAAAAGAAGAAAGAACAAGGCAAGCAGCCGGAAGACAGCAAGGGTGATGAGTCCGGCAAAGATGACAAGCAACGGGCGGATCAGCAGGGCAAGAAGGATGGGGACGACAAGAAAGCTGGCCGCCAACCGGAGCCGGGTGATGGTGGAGAGCAGATGATGGCGCAGGGTAATGGCGAGATGACCCAGCAGCAGGTGATGCAATTGCTGGATGCGTTAAAAGGCCAGGAGAAGGCCTTGATTTTCCAACCGCCGCAAGACGGCAAACCGAAGCCGAAGATTTTTAAAGACTGGTGATATATCGTATTTCCATAGCGCGATGGTTGAGGCAGGGGGTGTTCCTCGGTTGCCTTTTGTTGCCTTGGCTGTTACTGGCGCAGGTGGATATCTCCCTGAGCCGGTCGACTATCGCGGTGGGAGAATCTGCCTCGCTGACTGTCTCGATCAACAGTTCTGATCTGGAGTCCGCTCCACAGGTGCCGAGTGTGGATGGACTTACTATCGTTCAGTCCAGCGCTTCTCAGAGTGTTAATATCATCAATGGTGTGCGGACCGTCAGCATCAAGATCGGCTACAGCGTTTCTGCATCTCGTGAGGGTGAATTCACTCTCGGTCCGGTCAGTGTCCAAGCAGGTGGAAAACAACTGAAGTCTCAGACGGTTGTCTTGAAAGTCACAGCTGCGACAGCTCCCAGCACGCCGCAAGGTGTGGATGTCAGCAAGGTGGCTTTTATCCAGTTACAGGTCGCCAAGCAGGAAGTCTATATGGGCGAGGTTTTTCCGGTGGAGATGAATCTCTTTTTCCAAAATGCGCGGGCGGAGATGCCTCAACTGAAGACGGATGGTTTTTCTTTGAGTTCGCCGCCATTGCATACTCAAGGCCGGGTCCGCTTGCCCAATGGAATTTTCCAGCAACATACCTTTCGTCAGGCCGGTAAGGCGTTAAAAACGGGTGAACTCGAGCTGGGCCCGGCACAAAGCAAAATGGACATCCAAGTGCCGGTTCAGGAAGTGGATCCTTTCTTTGGTAATTTGATTCAGCGTTACCGTTCCCAGCCAATGACGGTGAAGAGTGATGTCATAAAATTGAAGGTGTTGCCCTTGCCCGAGGAGGGGCGTCCCCAGAGCTTCAACGGGGCGATCGGAAGATTTAACTTTCAAGCGACGGCGGCGAAGAACGAGGTGGTCGTGGGGGATCCAGTCATCTTGCAGGTGTCCGTCACCGGGGTGGGGACTTGGGATTCCGTGCAACTGCCGCTGATGGATTCATGGCATGATTTCAAGATCTATCCGCCCAACAGCGAGTTCAAGCCACTGGATGATCTGGGCATCCAAGGGGTGAAGAATTTCGAACTCGTGGTGGTGCCAGAAAACTCTGGAGTGAAGGAGATCCCGGCGATGGCCTTCAGTTATTTCGATACGGATGCCCGCCAATATCAGATTATCAATCTCAAGCCAATCCCGTTGAAGGTCAGAGCCAGCAGTGGTGCGCCCGTTCAGCCGACGGTCTCTTCCGGTGAGGTGAAGGCAGCAGCGGATGAGCCTGCGGCAGCCAAAGATATTTTGCACATCAAGCCGCATTTCGGCACGTCGGTTTCGCTCAGTGCACCGGCTTTGGGCAGTCCTTGGTTCTGGGCGGTGAACACGCTTCCGCTCTTGGGCTGGGCAATGTTGGTCTTCCAGCGGAAACAGGCAGAGCGCGCGGCGCGAGATCCGCGGGCGCAACGGGCGCGGGCGGTGGCGCAAAGTGAGGCGGCAGGCCTGAGTGAGCTTTCGAAACTGGCCGCAGCGAGCAAGAGTCGAGAATTCTTCGATCTGTTGGCGAGATTGTTGCAGGAACGGCTGGGTGAGCGACTGGATGCGCCGGCATCCGCCATCACGGAGGCAGTTCTGGATGAGCAATTGGCACCGCTGGGCGCCAGCAGCGAGTTGCGAGCCGCATTGCATGCGCTATTTCAAGCCTGCAATCAGGCGCGCTATGCGCCGGTTTCTGATGTGGCCAAAATGGATGCTTTGGTGGAGCAGGCGCGGACGACACTGGGACTACTGACGGCGCTGGAGGTGAAGCGATGAAGCCTTTGGTTGGGAAAGCATCCAACGTCCAACATCCAACGTCCAACATCGAGAGAAGGGCGAAGGCGATCTTGTTGTTGCTGCTAGGTTGGTTACTGCTGCCTTTATGTGTTTTAGCGGCAGATGCCACCCAGGATTTTGATGCAGCGAACAAACTGTATGAACAAGGCAAGTATGAGGAGGCCATAGCCGCTTACCATACGATGATGCAGAAGGGAGAGACTTCGGCAGCGGTGTATTTCAATTTGGGCAACGCTTATTTCAAAGCGGAACGCATGGGCGAAGCGGTGGCCAGCTATCGCTTGGCTAGTCGCATCGCCCCGCGTGACCCGGATATCCAGGCGAACCTGCGTTTCGTTCTGGATGTGGCGGGTGTCCGCTCAGGGCCCCCGATCCCTTGGTGGCAGAGCTGGACGCACCGGTTGAGCTTGCGCGAATGGGCCATTTTGACCGGCGTGGCTTTTTGGCTGCTGGCGGTCTTAGGGGTGTTGCGCACGGTTAAACCTGCATTGCAAAACAGTTTAAAGTTGCCCATCAGTCTGGCGGTTGCCGGAGTGCTCTTGGCCGGGGGTGGAGCTGCCTTGGCTTGGACGTCCACGCATGGTGAGCCAGTCGGGGTGATCAAGGTCCGGGAAGCGGTGGTCCGTTTCGGTCCGCTGGATGATTCACAGAGTGCCTTTTCCCTACGGGACGGGGCAGAGGTGGCC
>JAURFH010000275.1 GCA_030834415.1 Verrucomicrobiota bacterium
GTGGACCCGGAGGCGATCCGGACGATGTATGAAGCCTCCCAAGCCGGCGTGCAGATCGATTTGATCGTGCGGGGTATCTGTTGCTTGCGCCCCCAGATGAAAGGTGTGAGCGATAACATCCGGGTGCGGAGCATCGTGGATCGTTATCTGGAGCACAGCCGCATATTTTACTTTGAGAACGCCTGCCAGCCTGAGGTGTTCGTGGGCAGTGCGGACTGGATGCCGCGCAATTTCTTCAGCCGTATCGAGGTAGTGTTCCCGATCGAAGACGGGCGTCTGCGCGCGCGGGTCATCGACGAGATGCTGGCGTTACCGCTGGCGGACAACCTGAAGGCACGGCAGTTGCAGACCGATGGCACATATCGGATTCCGCCTTTGCTAAAGGATGAAGTGGGTCGCCGGAGCCAGATGGATTTCATCGAGCAGGCCAAAGGCAAGAAGAACGGCAGCAGCAAGGCGGCCAAGACGAAATATCCGCAGGTGCGGGTGAAGCCGAGCCCGCATAAATAAGCAGGCAGGCCTTTTCTCTCAGGCGAGGAGCACGCCTTCCAATTGCAGCAGACGCAGTTTCCATTGTCGTCCACCGCTGAACCCGCCCAGTTTGCCATGAGCTGCCAAGACGCGGTGACAGGGGATGATCACCGGAATGGGATTGGCTCCGCAGGCGGCCCCGACGGCGCGTGAGCCGCCCGGTTTCCCCAAGGCTTCCGCCAATTCCCCATAAGTGCGGGTGCTCCCCAGCGGGATGGCCAGCAATTGTCGCCAGACGGCCTGCTGGAATTCCGTGCCCCAAGATAAATCCAGCGGCGGCAGGTTTTCCGGAGCTTTTCCATTACTCAAAGCGAGGAGCGCTTGTTTGGTCAGTTGCTGCCAGCGAGCGAGTTGCGTTGTCGAAGGTGCGGAGAGGTCAGGAGGTGCCGGATGAGCTTGCCCGGGGAAATCCAAACCTGCCAGGCCCTCGGCTGAATAAAGGGCGCGAAAATCGCCGAGCGGGGTGGCGATATGGCAGATGGATTCCATCAGTCGCGCGAGCCGATGATGAGGTATGCCAACACAATCAATACGAGGATGATCGCCAGGATCAGGGTGAGGGGCATACTGCTAGTGCTTTACGTATGATGCTATGACGATCCAGAGCAGCAACGCGAGAAAGACGGTGGCTGCGATAAAGCGGTTGCGCGCCACCCGGCTTTCGTAGCGCAGGGGACGCAGGCCGTGGATACTGCCAGCGGCCAGATAATTGATGAGCTTGGGACTGGAGGACGGCGGGCCGTAGAAGTGATTCCGGATGCGCCGCCAGAGCGCGGTCAGGTCGTACTTGCGGACGCCGAGATCGTTGTAATGGGCACTGGTGTTCTCCGGGTCGGCCGATTTGGCGACCCGCTGGAAATCGACTTTCTCAAAGACCGGGTCGTTCGCCGGAGTGGCGGGGCGTGCCGGGATGGAGTTGCTGCTGGCAGGGCGGACCGTAGACTGGATGGCTGGCCGCGTGGTTTGCTTGCGCGAGTTGAGCTTCTGAATCTCCGCCTCCAGTTCGGCGATCTCACGCGAGAGCTCCTTCGCGCGATTGGTCAGCGGATCAGGCTTTTTCTTCAGCCACGGCATGCGACAGATGATTTAGCGGAACAATAAGACCAGCACACCGATCAGCACTACCAAGGCGATGGGCCACGTCAAAGCAAAGCCCAAGCGGCAAAGCTGACCGAAATTTTGAGTGGGGAACATGGTATTGGGCACCTTGCCCGCTCCGCTGACTGGCGAGCCATCCTCGTTGGATTGCAACGCCCGGTCGAGCACCGTCCATTTCAAGCGGGCAGAATTCCATTCCAGCCGGGCGTTCTCAATGGTGGTGAGTGCGCGGGTGAGTTCTATATTCTCATTCTCCTTGGTCCAGAACTCATCGTTAAGAGCCTGAACTTTTTCGTGGGCCTCGCGCAGCTCCGCCAAGGACTTGGCCATCTGTTCGGCTTCCCGGCGAACGGAGAACTCCGCTTCTTCCAGCAGTATGATGCCACGGGTCAGGTGATTCGTCATCTCCTCGCGGCCCGTCTGGTACTCGATCTTGCGGCGGCGGAGTTCTTCGATCTGGGCGCGCTGCCGCTCCAGCTCTTCCTGTTCCCGCTTGAGCTGGTCGATCCGTTGCTGGGTGTCGGATACTTTACCTTCCAATTCTTCGCGAGAGGAGGGACGGCTGGCGGCACCGGGTGCCGGAGAATAGCCAGCCTTTTGCGACGATTGAAAGTCGGTATCCACAAAGTCTGAGCCGTCAAATTCTGCTGCCATGGATGCAACTTAATCACGCGCCGCGCTGCTGTAAAGGGAGACGCTCAATTTGCTGGCAAGAAGTGAAGACAGGGGCTACTTTTCGCAAGTTCAATCAACTCTTGCCGACAAATAATCACATGAAACGTGTAGCTGCATTCATATTGGGTGTATCCCTCACTTTGGGAGCATTACCTGCCAAGTCTTGGGCACAGAACGACTGGCCGCAGTGGCGTGGCCCAAATCGGGACGATGTCTCGAAGGAAAAAGGACTGTTGAAGCAGTGGCCGGAGGGTGGACCCAAACGCCTGTGGCTTAATCAGGATGGCGGCTTAGGCTATGCCGGTTTCGCGATCGCAAAAGGCAAGCTTTTCACCATGGGGGCGTGGAATCAGGAGGAGTTTCTGATCTGTCTGGATGCGAATACCGGCAAGCAGCAGTGGAAGGCTCCGCTCGGTGGGCGTCTGGCCAATAAATGGGGTGACGGTCCCCGCGGTACTCCCGCAGTGGATGGCGACATGGTCTACGCCTTGGGCGGCGACGGCACACTGCTCTGTGTGAGTTTTGCTGATGGCAAGCAGATCTGGAAAACCACCATGAAGGAATTGGGCGGCAAGACACCGAACTGGGGGTACACCGAGTCCGTGCTGGTGGACGGCGATAAGGTTTTATGCACGCCCGGTGGCAGCAAAGGCACCATGGCTGCGCTCGACAAGAAAACCGGCAAACTCGTCTGGCAGACCACTGAATGGACGGAAGGTGCGCATTATTCCTCCATCGTGCCGACGGATCTGAATGGCAAACGACAATACATCCAATTGGTCATGAATACATTGGCGGGGGTTGATGCCGCGACGGGCAAGGTGTTGTGGCGCTCTCCTTGGCCGCCGGGCAAGACGGCGGTCATCCCGACGCCGATCGTCAAAGATAACTTCGTGTATATCACTTCCGGCTACGGGGCCGGATGCAAGCAGGTGAAAGTGGGGCCGGATAACTCCGTCACCGATGTTTATGAGAACAAGGTCATGAAGAACCATCATGGCGGTGTGGTTCTGGTTGGGGATTACCTCTATGGCAACTCCGATGGTCCGGGATTGGTCTGTCAGGACTTCAAGACGGGTGAGGAAGTCTGGTCCAGCCGGATGATGGCCAAGGGCGCGGTGAGCTATGCTGATGGCATGCTCTACTGCTTGGAAGAAGGTTCGGGCACCTTGCGTCTGGTAGAAGCCACACCGAAGGGCTGGAACGAGAAAGGTAGCTTTAAGCTGGAACCGCAGACGACCCAGCGGAGTCCGCAGGGCCGTATCTGGACACACCCGGTCATCTGCAACGGCAAGCTCTACCTGCGCGACCAGGAGATCATTCTCTGCTACGATGTGAAGAAGTAAGTTCGCGCCAGAAGTTTCAGATGGCCGGTGGATGCCAATGTATCCACCGGCCTTTTTTTATGCGCCAGCCATCGTCAGAAACTCGGCCTCATCGATGATCTTCACGCCCAGCTTTTGCGCTTTCTCCAGCTTGGAGCCTGCCTCTTCACCGGCGAGCACGTAATCTGTCTTCTTGCTTACGCTGCCACTGACCTTGCCGCCAAGGGCTTCGATTTTTGCGGCAGCTTCCTCGCGTTTCAGGGTGGGCAGGGTGCCGGTTAGCACAAAGGTTTTGCCTTTGAATGGTCCGCTAGGTGGGGCGGCTTGATACAGCTCTGAATTGAAATTCAGCCCCGCCGCCCGTAACTGCTCGATCAACTCCCGGTTCTTCGGTTCTGTGCGCCATTGCACGATACTTTTGACGATGACCTCGCCGACGTCGTTGGCCTCGATAAGCTGTTCCTCTGTGGCGTTCAGGATGTCATCCAGTGAGGCAAAGGTGCGGCCCAAGGATTTCGCGCTGCCAGTGCCCACATGAAGGATGCCCAAACCGAACAGTAGTCGCCAGAGATCGCGTGATTTGCTGGCGGCCACACCTTCGATGAAATTGCGCGCGGACTTCTCACCCATGCGTTCCAGGGCGGAGACTTGTTCCACGGTGAGCTGGTAGAGGTCGGCCACGCTATTCGCGAGCTGATTCTTCACCAACTGATTCACCAGCACCTCGCCCCCACCTTCGATATCCATCGCGCCACGAGCGCACCAATGCTCCAGCCGACCGCGCACTTGGGCGGGACAATCCAAGTTCACACACCGCCAAACGACCTGTTCCTCACCACCGATCGAATCACGCGAGATGTGCGAGCCGCATTCAGGACAGTGCTTGGGGAATTCGAAGACCTGCTCCTGTCCGGTGCG
>JAURFH010000276.1 GCA_030834415.1 Verrucomicrobiota bacterium
ACTAAGATTATCGATGAATCTAAACCACGCATCGGGTTAGACCATTGTTTTGGCGAACTAATCTCCTAGGGGGCGAAAAGCTCTTTAATTCGTCAGAGAGCTGTCCCTAAATTCAAACATACGCGGTTAAGCCGCCCCGCCATTATATCGGATTAGGTGCTGAAATGAACGGCTCGATTCGGCCGCGAGCCCTTTGCGAGGCGAGGCCGAGGAGCGCAGCAGAAACTTACCAGGCACCTCGCTGATTGGTAGAAATGGTCAGAACTTAATAACGGATGGGTCGGTCGTTTCAGAGTAACTCCGCTCGAGGCAGGGCAGGGGCCGGACTAGCGTTTGGTTATGACCAAACGCTCCCCCTTCAAGTACTTCAAAACCAGTCCTGAGATCATCCGCCTGGAGGTGATGCTGTACGTTCGGTTTCCGCTATCGCTTCGCAACGTCGAAGATCTGCTCCATGAACGGGGCATCGACGTCAGCCACGAAACGGTTCAGTTTTGGTGGAACCGATTTGGGCCGCTTTTCGCCTCCGAGGTTCGAAAGCGCCGGATTGAGGGGCTGAAGGCTAGTCGCAGGCAGTGGCACCTCGACGAGGTCTTCGTGAAGATCAGTGGCGAGCGGCACTACCTCCGGCGCGCCGTGGATCACGAGGGTGAGGTGCTGGAAAGCTATGTCACAAAGACCCGCGACAAGAAGGCGGCATTGAAATTCCTAAGAAAAGCAATGCGCAAGCATGGCCGTCCAGAGGTCATCGTTACGGACCGGCTCAGATCATATGGCGCAGCGCTTAAAGAAATCGGTACGATGGCACGCCAGGCGACCGGGCGATGGCTCAACAACCGAGCCGAAAACTCACATCTGCCATTCCGGCAACGAGAACGGGCGATGCAGCTTTTCAGGCGGCTGCGAAGTTTGCAGATGTTCGTTTCCATCCATGCCTCAGTCACCAATCACTTCAACTCGGAGCGCAGCCTAACTTCCCGATCAAATTTCAAGCTGAACCGGACCGCTGCTCTCGCTGAGTGGCGGCAGCTGCTTGCTGGCTAGGCGGCGGATTTAGGCCAAACCTGAGACTTGTTCGCATTGTTCTGACACCACCGCCATTAAATATCTATAACTTATTGATTTTGCGGTATTTTATAGGAATTTTATGACAGATGTCCCCTATCTTGTCCCCTTTTCATATCTGAGTAGTGGGAGAGCCGCTGCCTCGCGCGCGGCCGCGCGTAGCTGGATACTTTGTATGGTTCTCTGATAGGAAAGCGGCCACTTGTGCCTGCCTTGTGAAGTGATCGGAAGGTTGCAGTCAGACAAGCGTTCGTCTGATGCTACGTGTATCTTCCTTTCGTCTTGCTGTGATGGGCTGGCTAAGTGACGATGTGTCGGTGTTCAACGTAGATACATGGGATGGAGTGCCCCCACTGAAGTGGTCCACCAACTGGGATAGTCTTATCCCGTTCAGGAGGACCAGAGATGGCAGGAAAGCGAGACAAACCCGAAGAGATCGTGCTGAAGCTTCGCCAAGTTGAAGTGCTGCAAGGGCAAGGCATGACGATCAGCGAGGCGGTGCGCCAGATCGGCGTGACGATTCAAACATATTATCGTTGGCGCAAGCAATATGGCGGTATGAACCGCGATCAGTTGAAGCGCCTGAAGGAACTAGAGACTGAGAACCAGCGGCTGCGGCGCGCGGTGTCGGATCTGACGCTGGATAAGATGATCCTCACCGAGGCTGCACGGGGAAACTTCTGAGCCCTTCCCGCCGCCGTGAGTGCCTTGATCACGTGCGGCAGACCCTTGGCGTATCTGAGCGCCGGGCCTGCCGCACACTCGGGCAGCATCGTTCGACACAGCGCAAGGTTCCTTGCGGCCTGCCAGACGAAGCGCGGCTGACCGAGGATATCATTGCACTGACGAAAGAGTTCGGACGCTACGGATACCGCATGATCACCGGGATGCTGAACAACAGTGGATGGCATGTAAATCACAAGCGCGTAGAACGGATTTGGCGGCGTGAAGGGCTTAAAGTCCCACAAAAGCAACCCAAGAAGGGTCGGCTCTGGCTGAACGACGGCTCATGCGTCCGGCTACGGCCAGAGCGGCCGAACCATGTCTGGTCGTATGACTTCGTCCAGGACCGAACCCATGATGGGCGGATATTCCGCACGCTCAACATCATTGATGAATTCACGAAGGAGGCGCTCGTGATCCGAGTCAAACGCAGGCTCAATTCCGTGGACGTGGTCGATGCGCTGACCGATCTGTTCATCATGCGCGGCCCGCCTGAGTTCATAAGGTCCGACAATGGCGCAGAATTTATTGCTAAGAAGGTGCGAGCTTGGATCAGCGCAGTGGGTGCCAAAATAGCCTTCATCGCGCCAGGATCACCTTGGGAAAACGGCTACTGCGAGAGCTTCAATTCTCGGTTTCGGGACGAGCTGCTGAGCGGCGAGGTATTCACAACGCTGCGTGAAGCCCAGATCCTGATCGAGAGATGGCGTCGCCACTACAACACTGTCAGGCCCCATAGCGCGCTTGGCTATCGCCCACCGGCACCGGAAGCCTTCATGCCAATAGACCAGAGGCCGACCATGCACTAACATTCAAACTGGACCACTCAGTGGGGGCACGCCACATAGGTGCTCTGCGGCGTCCGGGGGTCGAAGAGGGTATCCCAGACGGCGCTCCGAGGCAGAAAAACCAAGGCCAGACACAGCAGGGCGAAGGCTGAGGTCCCCGATAGGCTTGGCAGGAGGAACCCGCCTTGTGCGAGCTCTGTCCAGTGCAAGAGGGTGTGGAGGCAGGTGAGCACAAGGGACCAGAAGAGCAGATAGCTCAGGGTGGCGAGCGTCTTCGGGGCGAGCTTGGGACAAAAGGTAGCCATGGAGAAGAGGAGAAGGATCCCCAGAGCGGTGCCCCAAGAGGCATAGGCTGTGGTACCGAATGCATCTCCCCCGATGAGGGTGAGGGCCGCAAAGGGGCGTCCCCACGCACTCTCGGCAAGGCGCAAGACGACAAAGAGGGCCAGCGCGATGACCAGGGCCCGAGAGAGCTGTGGCTCCAGCCGGAGCAGGGTTGCGGGAAAGAGGGTGAACTGTCGCGCGTTCAGGGCAAAGAAGGCCAGAGTGAAGAAGAAGAACGAGAGCGGGTGCATCCCGGGCCCCTCACTGCGATACTGGCCCAACAGGGTGTAATTGAGCATATACAGCCCGCCGCTTGCCGCTATGAGCCAGGCCAGGAGCTCAAAGAGATTGCGCACGGCGATGCGATCCTCGCGCTCCGCGCCCGAATTGTTCAGAAGGGGAAAGAGGGGATCTGGGGTGGGCCTTGCCCCAGAGGTCGAAACATCATTCACGTAAAGGCCCTTTCCGGCTCTTGGTCCCAAAAAGCACTGGGGGCGGTTACACACCTGCCAACCCCAGAGCGTACCCTATGCCTAGCGGAAACATATGCGGGCGCAAAGATTTAACTGAGCGCAGGGAAGGGGAGAGGGGACGCCCGGAATACCCGATCCAGGCTCACTCCTGACGACCAAAAACCCGCCAAGACCGAGCGGCAAAGCGCGTGGCTTGGAATTGCTCGCTGAGGTCTATGGCTTCTTGGCGCAATTGATGCGCCACAATACAGGCTTTTTGCGCCGCTGCACGCAGCTCATCCAAGGTCTTTACAGGCCGATTGTGGTAAGGACTGGGGGTGGGCATTATCATCAGGCGGACTTATTCAGTGGTGAGTGGATGTGTGACTGCGTCGTACTGGTGAGAGGATCTAAAACTTTGCATCGTTAGCGCTAATTGCAAATCCGCGGCGCCGTCAATAGGTTTGTAGAACGCGAAGTGAGGCCATATCGGGACCGCTTCGGGGACCATTCCGGGCGGTCCCGAGCAGCGTAAGCCTCTACGATTGCGTGGTAATCGCGTTGGTTCGAGCGCCTTTCCTCGGCGCGCGCATAAGTTGAAGAATTCTTTGAAAAACAGAGACATCTGCGCCGAAAGCAAACCCGAACACTGTGTTTGCCGATACCATTAATGCTGATGACCGGGGAGCGTCTGATCCTCTGTGTATCTGATCTGGGCCATCCCGTTTTTTAGATACGTTCAGGCGCCGAAACGCCCAGCGAACATTATGGCCAGCTGATTGCGGGCCACAACCCACTCTCTGACATTTCGACCGCTCTTTTCAAAGTTACGGATGGCCAGGAAAATCAGCTTCGTTGCGGCCTCCTCGGTTGGGAATGAGCGCGTGGATGAACGTGGCCCAGGGGAGGGCGGGCTTCTTCTTGCCCTTTTCCGGGCTTGGGTGGATGGCCACTTCCATGAGCCCGTCTATCTCGTGACCGCACTCTTCCCCAATGCGAATGAGTTCGGCTTTCTCTGCGGGCGACAGGATGATCCTGTCGGTGGGGATGCGAGCCCGCAAGATGGTGATCTGGGCCTTCAGCATGGCGTGCCCCCACTGAGTGGTCCAGTTTGAATGTTAGTGCATGGTCGGCCTCTGGTCTATTGGC
>JAURFH010000277.1 GCA_030834415.1 Verrucomicrobiota bacterium
CAGGTTCTTGGAGAAGGCAAACTCCGCCAGCGCCGTGAAGGCATTTTCAGTAGCGGGGACTAACGCCCAAAGTTGAGTCGCATCGGGGCGAAGTTGCCATCCCAGTTCCAAACGCTCGCGTAGCAACTGTTCCTGCGTGACATCCGCCATGAGGAGAAAATCCCACGCTTTCTCAGGGTCGCGATCCGCCAGTGAAGCGGCGAACCGGAGCGGGATCAACGCCTGCTTGGGATTCAGCCCAGTGACGGCCTCGGCCTCCTTAAGCGCCTCCTGTCGGTCCTTCATGAAAGCGATATCGAGCCAGGCCCGTTCAAGACGCAGCTCCCAATTCAAGGGATCCAAGCGCAGATGCGAGGTGAACTCATCACGGATGGAGCCCGCGGTAGCTTCTGCATCTTTATCTTCTCGCAACTCCGATACACGGAGTCGCAACCAGAGATTCGCCCGCTCGGTATTCAGTGGAGAAAATGCCAACGCCGAAGCGGCATGATGAATCGCTTGCGGAACCGGCAAGTCTTTATGTTGCGCCAAGCGGTATTCCCGAAAACTTAGGATTGGCAACACGCCCAGAACGACCAGCAGCAATCCTCCAATCGCCAGTCCGCGACTGTGCATGCGGCTGGCGAGTTTGAATTCGGCATCAGGAACACTCGCATCGCGCAAGCCCACGATCACGCCGAGCAACACCACGCCCAAGATGGCGTTGGCCATCACCTGCCAAGGAAAATCAAAAAGCGAATGCGTCAGGATGGCGACCAGTCCGGCAAAGGCACCCAAAGCCAGCTCCGGCTCCCGCGTCTTCCATCCGACTGACCAGAACCAACTCACCACCTTACGCCAAAAGGCCACACCGCAGCCGAGGAGCACCACCAATCCCCAAAGCCCGGCCTCGGACAGCCATTGCAGAACATCATTCTCCGCATGCCAGGCGGTGCTCTCACCACCAGCGGACTTGAGGAGGATGTTGCTCCGCACAAACGTGCCCGGCCCGGAGCCCATGAGTGGAAACTTCGCAAATGTCCGGGCGGCGTCCTCCCACAATCTCCATTTGGCGTAGCTGGAGGAGGTCTCGTGCTGAGTATGGGTGAGGCGATCCAAGGTCTGGCCCGCAAACGGCAACAACACCAGCATCAGCAAAAGCGCCAGCGTCAACAAGATGAAGCCGCGACGACGGCTGGTGGAATGTTGTTTGAGCCCCAGCACTAACATCAGGCCTCCAGTCAGCAAGGCAAGCAAGCCACTACGAGAGCCACTCAGCAAGGCGAATCCAATAGCCACGCCCGCCACTCCGACAAGCAACCAAGCCAAGCCAGTCTGCGATGAAGGAACAGCTTCCCCCTCCAAACGGCTGGTGCGTAAAGGCCGGTAGTAGCGAATGGATACGGCACACAACACGAGTGCCGCCATCACCAGCCAGCCGGCAAAGTGATTCCGATTCGCGAACGTGCCAGCACTGTTCCCCCAATGCACAGGCCAGAGGCCCAGCACCATCCGCTCGCTCGCGCCTTGATAATAGATTTCCGCGACCACTTGACCGGCAATCCCCAAACCTAGGGCCAGCACCAGCCAAGTCACAGCTTGAGAACTCCGCACCCTTTGTCGAACCAGAGAGAAAACCACCATCAAAAGCACGAACTGCCACAGCCAGCGGAGGGTCAACGCTGGTGAAAGTGTAAGCATAGACCAATCGATCTGATCGGGTCGCAGAGGAAACTGTGTAGTCAGCACTGCCCGTGTCGGAGACAGAATCCTCAATAAAGCCGCAGGCAGTGGCAGCAAAGAGATGAGCAGACCGGTGAAGAATACGACGAGCAACCAGCGAGGAATCAAAGGTATCGTCTGGCGCCATTCCCGCGAGGTGAACCAGAGGGAAAGCCCCAGCAAAATCCCCAGCACGCCTTGGGCTTCCGTCGTGACACTGCCGAAAAGGAGCGGAGCCAGAGCCACGGCCAGCACCAGACACAAAAGGCCAGCCCGCGAACTGAGGGTGCTGTTAGCCTGGACCGCCTTTGCCTGGTGGGAGCGCACGGCTTTAACTTGCTGGCATTCCGGAATTCCTCAAAGCATTTTGCCACGCCTCACGCACCAGCTCAACCCTGACTATTAGAACCGCCCGGGGTGGATTTCTCCGCGTTTTCATCAGCGGGCGGCGGCGTTTTCTGCTGGGCCAGTTTTAAGGCGCGGCGGGCTTTGAAGTCTTCAGCCTTCTTGTGTTCCTGCGACGCAATCACCTCAGAATCAACTTGCTTGCCAGAGCGGGCATGAGCTTCCGCCTCGATCGAATGCAGGCGACGGCGGCTGCGCGAAGCCATCTTCTTGGCCGGCTCTACGTTACCCTCGGTCATTGGGCCATCTTTGGCGGTGCGATAATAGGCGTGATAGTAGTAGTTGTAGTAGTAGCTAGGGTGATCGGTGGTGATACCATTCAACACGATGCCGAAGATATGGGCGCCGCGCTGACGGACCAAGGCCAAGGCATTCTTGGCAAAGCGCATTGAGGTCTGCCCCGCCTTCACCACGAACAACATGCCATCCGCCAGGTTCATCAGGCAGAAAGTGTCATCAATGGCCGTCAACGGCGGGCAGTCGAACAGGATGTGATCATACTCCTCGCGAGCTTCTTTGACGAACTCTTCCATGGCTGGGCTGATGAGCAGCTCGCCCGGATTGCCCGGCAGCTTGCCCGTGGAGATGATTTTCAGTGTCGGCACCGGCGTGTCATGAACCACATCGCTCCAATGTATTTGGCCGGCGAGCACTTCCGTGAGACCAGGCTCACGCGGGGTCTGGAAATAACCGTGGATGTTACCACGGCGCAGATCGCAATCCACCAGCAAAACGCGGTTGCCGGCACTGGCCAGCGTGGCGGCAAAATTCACCGTGAAGGTCGTCTTACCGTCTCCGGGCACTGCGCTGGTGGTGATGATGGTCTTCTTCGGTTGATCGGGATTACCGAACAGGATAGCAGAACGCACACCACGGATAGATTCTGCGAACATGCTGTGCTCATCCAAGTTCGTGACGAGCAAGCGGCCATCTTTCAGAGATTTCAGATCTTCCTGCGGCACCTGACCAAGCACAGGCTCTTCCAATTCCTCTTCGATATCCTCCGCCAGTTCCAAGCGGTCATCTAAGCGATGCAGAAGGAACACGATGGCCAAGCCCAGACCGAAGCCACCCAGCACACCATTCATGACGATCTTCGGGCGGTTCGGAGCAACAGGAGAAGGTGAGCCGGAACCTTCTTCCATGATGGAGATGATATCTTCCGTGGCGTTGCTGCGGTCGATGAGCGCTTCCTGATCGCGCAACGTGCGGAGGATCTCTTTATTACGGAGCTCTTCATCTTCCAGGCGCTTATACTCGTTTTGCAGACTGTAGGATTGCTGCACTTCTTTCCTAAGGTCAGCAATGATTAAGCCCAACTTGGCCTCGCGCTTGCGCAAGGTTTCAATATTTGCCAACTGTAATGCACGGGCCGCCTCGATCGCTTTCTGGCGTTTCTCCGCCAAGACAGTTTCTTGAAGTTTCAAGTCACGCTCCAGCGATTCGATATCACGCTGAATCTTCTGCATGAAAGGATGCGCAGGCAGCAGTTTATCCGCCCAATCCGCCATCTCAGCTTTCCGTTTCAGCAAGGAAAACTTCAATTGTTCCAACTGGCTGCCGGCAGAATAAGCCTCCACAGCGTTGTATTCAGGCGTGCCTGGCAACAAATCCCGATCATCCTTGCTGTTATCCAGGGGCTTCTTGGATGGGTTGGCCAACTCCTCGGGGGTAGTGCTCTCAAGAAGCTGGCGTTGGAGCACCAAGGCAGCCAGCTCCTCATTACGGCTGTTCAAGCGGTTTTGAGCAGCCTGACCGGTCTCGATGACACTCCCGATGTTATTCTTCAGGCGGAACTCATCCATCGCCCGACGGTTTTGCTCCAGCAGCTTCTCGATACGGTTGATCTCATTACGCGTCTCGATCACCTTGCTACCCAGCGCGGTTTCCTTCTGCTCCGTCTTGAACTTGATGAACTCACGGGCCCACAACCGGGCATATTGCTGGACGAGGTCAAACTCATCCCCCTGCACGGTGAGGATAAAAGTCGACCCTGCTCCAAGCGAGGGGTTGGCCATCCGCACTTGCGGTTTGGGCTGGCCGGGCATCTGGTTCGGCGATTGATAATCCGCCAACTTCTCATTCACGCGGCCAGTGATAGTCCGCAAATACTGCAACTGGGCTTCGTGGAACTCGGCCAGTTCACGCATGTAAACCGGGCTGTCGTAAGGGGTCTTGAGTTGGGGCTTGATGCCCAGCGTCGAAGTCGACTGGAAAACATCTGGTGTCTTGCGCGCCTCGTAAAATGAGTAGCCACCACCGATGGCCACACACAGGATCACGATCCACAAACGGCGGCCAAACATCTTGATGTATTTCCGCAGATGAATCGAAAGATTCATGCGGTCCACCAG
>JAURFH010000027.1 GCA_030834415.1 Verrucomicrobiota bacterium
CTGGGGGTGCCGATTTTGCGGCGTTGCAGTGGTGGGGGTACCGTGTTGCAAGGTCCTGGCTGCGTGAGCTATGCGTTGGTTTTGCCGCTGGAATTAACCGCGGAGTTGAAGACTATTGCGGGGTCCAATGCCTACATCATGGAGCGGAACCGGAAAGCCATTGAACTGCTGCTCAATGGGCCGGTCACGGTGGCTGGGCATACCGACCTGGTCTGGCAGGGGAGAAAATTCTCCGGAAACTCCCAGCGCCGCACCCGCAATGCCCTGCTTTTCCATGGTACTTTTCTCCTGAAATTTGATCTCTCACTGGTGGAAAAAACCCTGCAGATGCCGCTTTTGCAGCCTGATTACCGCCAACAAAAGCCCCATGGAGAATTTGTGACGAACATTCCCCTGACGGCTTTGGCGCTGAAAAGCGCCCTCCGCCAGGCCTGGCAGGTCACTGGGAAATTTAGCGAAAATCTGGATGAGGATATGCAGGCGCTCTTGTCGGAAAAGTACGACAATCTGAACTGGAATGAAAAATTCTGAGCGGCGGCACCGCTTCGCTCAACGGGTGAGGCTGCGGCGGGCGGAGGTGAAGCCCCAGATGACTCCGACAATCAGGCCGACGGTGTGCACCATGTTGGCGATGTGCATGATACCTGTGAAACAGAGGGCGTACCAGATGATCATCATCACCACGGTGTTCGGATGGAGCACGATACCGGAGGCAAAATCGTATTTTGATTTCATCCAGCAGTAGCCGAACAAGGCGTAAACCACCCCGGACATACCGCCGAAGTTGGGCGAACCATCGCTCAAACCCGGCAAGGGCAACATGTATTGCGCAGTATTGGAAAGGACTGCTGAGACGAGCACCAAGAGCAACAGGTAGAAATGCCCTTTGGCCCGCTCGATCATACCGCCCAGAAACACCAGCCAGTACATGTTGAAGAACAGGTGCAGGAACCCGAAGTGAATGAAAATGGGGGTGACCAGCCGCCATACCTGTCCGTGGGCCACTTCGGGCATGCCATGAGGCTGAAAATAGTTCCCATCTTTGATGAATTGGGTGATATGCCAAGGCTGCAAGACTTCTGAGTCGTCGCCCAGATTGGACAGAAAGGCCACGCAGATGGAGATCGCGATCAGCAGCATCGTCACGAAAATGGGCGTGGTCTGGTTGCGATGTATCAGCTCACGGCTGCTGAAGCTCCGGTCGGCGGCAGCGGCGGCTTCCTCCTCGATTTGGGCTTCCTTCTTGCGCGCAGCTTTCTCGACTCCGGCATATTTGGGATCGGAAGGATTGGCAGTGAATTCCTTCAACAGGCTAGTCGCCTCTTCGGTCTGATCGTCGGCGAGCACCCAGACTTCATATTGTCTGCCCTCCAGCTCCACACTGTTCTCGATGCCGCGCACGAACAGGTAGTCGCTGAACAGGGAGGCGTGCTTGTCGTTCTCGATGGTTCCAATCAGTCGCATTACGCCTTCAACCTTTGCTCAAACTGGGGCAGGCGTCAAAGCCAGTTCACCTTTGGCACTTCAAACGGGCGGCGATAATCACGCGTCAACAGGGCGTTGGCGCGGGAATGATTGAGGAATTGTTCGCGGTCGGCATCAAACTTTAACCAAGGGCCGACCAGGGCCGGTTCCGCGGCGGGGTTGATCTCATTGGCCCCGAGGTGTTCCACCATGCGGGCAAAGGTCTCGCGCGTGGCAGGTTCATCCGAGAGCTTCTCCTGGATCTCGCCGCGTTCCTCGGTGTGTCCGAGGCGATAGGAGATATTCCCCAGATGACACAGGGAGCTGGAGAGGTGGCCTTCGAGGATCTCGGCGTGCAAGGTCTCCGGCTTATGATCGCGCACGCTTTGGATGAAATTGGCGAAGTGATCTTGCTTGTGGTCGTTGGTGGCGGCGAAGTGTTGAAGCAGCTTGCCGGTCGAGTCATACGCAAATGCCTCATTAGCGAGGATCTGCAAGTGACCGCCTTCACAATGGATGATCACGCCGATCTCGGTGCCGGCATACGTCGGCATCTCCGTCGCGCTACGACTGGCGGGCAGACCGCGCACTTCGAAGAGAATCGGGGCGGGCTGGTAGTAATACATGGCCAGCTGCGTATTGGGCGTCTGGCCGTCATCCACATAACCGAAGCGACCACCGAGACTGGCGACGCGTGGCGGCAGATAATTGTAACCCAGGGCCCAGCGGGCGATGTCCATCTGGTGGATGCCCTGATTGCCGAGATCGCCATTGCCCGTCTCCCAGAACCAATGCCAGTCGTAATGCAGACGATAACGCTTGAGTGAAGATTTGGGGGCAGGGCCACACCAGAGATCGTAATTGACGGAGATAGGAATCGGTTGGGCTCCGTTCACGCGGCCCAAGGTCTGGCGGCGTTTATAGCAAAGGCCGCGAGCGAGCAGGGGACGGCCCAACTGTCCGCTGCGAAGAAATCCGATGGCTTGTGCGATGGCCTTGCTGGAGCGGCTCTGCGTGCCGGTCTGGACGATGCGACCGTACTTGCGGGCGGCATTCACCATCTGACGGCCTTCCCACACATTGTGCGAGACGGGCTTCTCCACATACACATCTTTGCCCGCCTGACAGGCCCAGATGGTGATCAGCGCGTGCCAGTGATTCGGGGTGGCGGTGGTGACGGCGTCGATGTCCGGATTGGCCAGCAACTCGCGCACATCGGTGCAAGTCTGCACGGATTCGCCGAGCTTTTCAGCGGCTGCTTTCTCTCGATAAAGCACCTGATGATCCGCATCGCACAAGGCGACGATGCGCACGCCCGGAATCTTCCGCAGCTTGGCGAGATGCGTGCGGCCTTGGCCATTGAAGCCGATGACGCCGACGCGGACATCACTATTAGCCCCGGCTACCTGTGACCAAGATTGGGAAGACCAGGCAGTGACGGCAGTAGCCGCGAGGGTGCCTTTCAGGAAACTGCGGCGGGAAGTAGGCGACATATGATTATTTGGCTCCCTGCTCGATCCACTTCTGCACGAGTTCCGCCTCTTTATCGGTGAGCTTGTGTTTCTTGGGCTCGGGGATGTCGCCGTCCTTGCCGGAGACGATGATGACCAGAGCGCTCCGGGCGGCATTATCTAATTTCACCGCGGCACCATACACTTCGCCGCCTTTCAGCACGCCCTCGCGCGTATCGGCTTTGAAGCCGCCTTCCGCTTTTGCCGGGCCATGGCAGGAGACGCAGGACTTGTCGAAGATGGGTTTGATATCCGCGGTGAAGGTCAGTTCCTTGGCGGTCATGGTGATCTCGCCATCCGGCCAGACCGCGCCTTGATCGATCCACGCGCGGAGCAGGCCGATCTGTTCTTTCGTGAGCGGTTCGCTTTCGCCGGGCTTGTCACTCGGGGGCGGCATGAGGCCTTCATCGATCAAACCGGCGACGATGTGGACAAGGGGGCTTTTCTCGCTGTTACCCGCGATGAAGAAGGGGCCGTCTGAGCCGGGCTTGAAGGCGAACTCCTTGGTGTCCATGCGGTATTTGCCCTTTTGCTTCTGCGGGCCGTGGCAACTGATGCATTTCTCCACGAAGATGGGATAGACCTCTTTCACGAAATCGACCTTGCGCGGCACGGGCAAAGGCAGCTTGCTGGTATCCACGGCGGACGCGCTGGTGCCGGTGAGGGCAAGCAGGGCTCCGGTGGCCAAGGATAAAAGTATAGGCGTCTTCATAGGCATACCCGGTCAATTGGACGGCCCGAGGCTAGGCATTGTTCGGTAAAAGGCCAAGTCTGGAGAGGAGGTTTTTGGTGAAACACGTGCGGATGAGACAAAATTTGCCCTTTGCACCTTGCGGGCACCGCTTATCCTGACTGCGTGCTGTCGTCATTAACCGAACATCTGAAATCCCGTCAGGGGCTGAACGCGGAGCAAGTTGCCGAAGCCATCAAAGGATTGACCGCCGAAGCGGTCACGCCCGAGGCCAAGGCGGAGTTCCTGACTGCCTTGGCGCAAAAAGGCGAGACGGTGGAAGAGATCGCGGCCTTCGCCCATGGATTGCGTGAGCTTTCCCTGACGCCACCGATGGATCCTTCCTTGCGGGCGGGTGAGATACTGGATGTCTGCGGCACGGGGGGCGACAAACTGAACACGTTCAACATCTCCACCACGGTGGCGATCGTCGTCGCGGCGGCGGGAGTGCCGATGGCCAAGCACGGCAACCGGGCCATCACTTCGAAATCCGGCAGTGCGGATGTGCTGGAAGCCTTGGGCATCCCGGTGGACAACACGCCCGAACAAGCGGCGGCGTTGCTCAAGGAACATAACTTCGCGTTCTTTCTGGCGGTGCGTTTTCATCCGGCGTTCAAGCATATCGGTCCGGCGCGCAAGCTATGTGCGGCAGCGGGGCAGCGCACGATCTTCAATTTCCTCGGGCCACTCATGAATCCGGCGCGACCCACGGCGCAACTGGTGGGGGTGCCCAATCCCGCGCTCACGGAACCGATGGCACGGGTGTTGCAAAGTCTGGGCATCCGACGTGGCATGGTGGTGAGCGGTATGGCGGAGGGCGCGCATCTGGATGAGCTTTCTACGATGGGCGATAATCAAGTGGCGGAGTTCTATCAGGACCGGGGTTTTCATACTTCCAAGTGGCAGGCGGAGTTCCTGCCGTTGCAACCGGCTACGCTGGCGGATCTGGCGGGTGGTGACGCGCAAGTGAATGCGGTCATCGTGCGGCAGGTCTTGAGTGGACAGGAGCGCGGGCCCAAGCGGGATGCGGTGTTGTTGAACGCCGGGGCGGCCTTGCATGTCGCTAACAAGGTGAAGTCATTGATTGAAGGCTGGGAGCTGGCGGCGGAAACGATCGACAGCGGGAAAGCCGCAGCCAAGCTCAAGGACCTCTCCACCCGCTAAGCGACCATGTCTGAGCGACCCGTCCAATACCGGCTCATCGGCAGTGATGGCATCGAATACGGCCCGACTTCCGCGGCCGATGTGCGCACATGGATCAGCGAGGGGCGCGCCAGTGCCAAGACGATGGTCCATGCGAGCGACAATCCGGCCTGGCGTAAACTGGGTGAACTGCCGGAATTCGCCGAAGACATCGCGCGGCGGGCGGCGAATGCGAGCGGACCTGCCGCAGCTCAAGCCGCGCCCGAGCCGGAGCAGAACAAAACGGCGCGGATGGGGTTTGTCATCAGTGTTGTTTCGTTGCTGTGCTGCTGTGCGCCATTGGCGCCGGTGGGCTTGATCATGTCGGTCATCGCGCTGGTGCGCATCAACAACGGCAAGGATCTGAAAGAAGGTCATAGATTTGCTTTGGCGGGCATCATTATCGGGTTGGTGGTCATCATCATCAATCTGGTGTTCTGGCATTACTTGCCAGAGCTACTGACAGACGGGTCGAAACGTGTCTTTGGATCATGAGTGCCATTACACCACCACCCCTGCCGATGCCCGCTCCGCGTAGCCGGGGGAAGCTGATGCCATGGGTGGTGGCCATCGCCGCGTTGGTGGCCGTGATGATGTTGTTGCATTTTTTCCCGCCGGGTCAGGTGCCTATCTATCCCCTTTGCCCGCTTAAACAGACCACAGGATTGGATTGCCCGGGCTGCGGCGGTTTACGGGCGATGCACCAGTTGACGAATGGGAATCTGATCGCAGCGTGGCAATTGAATCCCTTTGTGTTTCTGTTCATACCGCTGGTTGCATACGAAGCTTTTGTGCGGGGTTGGTTGAAGCAGGCGCGGCTCAGTGTGTTGGAGCGACCACGGCTGCTCGTGGTGATGGGGCTGTTCCTATTGGCCTTCACCCTGGTCCGGAACCTGCCCCTGTTGGCTCAATGGTTTTCCTGATGAAAGCGTGCGTTCATGAGTGAAGGTCTGCGCAGATTTCTGAAAATCACCCATCCGATCACCAAGAATGGGGCGCGCACTTGCATGCTGCTGAATCTCTGTGCGTGGCCGGGATTGGGCTCCCGGTTGGCGGAGCGGAAGGTCGGGTACCTGCAGATGCTGCTTTCCTTGGGTGGGTTGCTGGCGGTGGTCTCGGCCATGTTCCAGTTCATGGGGATGATCTGGCAGGAGACTCGCTATCCGACCTGGCATGACCGGTTTGTGTGGTTGGCCATCGGTGGATTTGGTGCCTTCGCCCTAGCTTGGGTGTGGTCGCTCTTCACCAGTCTCTCCATCCGGGATAGTGCGGTGACGCCGCCGAAACGTGATCCGAACACACCGCCTCCGCTTTGAGTTGGCGTGCTCTGTGTGAACCGTTAGCTTTCCTACATTGATGAAGCCGTTCAAAGCCATTGCTGCCATGTCCGAGAACCGGGTGATCGGAAACGGGAACACGATTCCCTGGCATCTGCCGGAGGATTTCAAGTGGTTCAAACAGACGACCACAGGGCATATCATCGTGATGGGGCGCAAGACGTATGAATCCATCGGTCGCCTCTTGCCAAACCGCACGACGGTGATCCTGACCCGGAGTGATTTGGCTGTGCCTGGGGCGGTGATGCTCAAGAAGCTTGCCGACTTGAAGTCGGCCGAGGACGGGCGCGAGACGTTCATTTGTGGCGGGGCGGAGATATATGGGCAGATGTTGCCACAGTGTTCGGACCTCTATCTCACGCTGGTGAAAAGGACCGTGGAAGGGGATGCGTTTTTCCCGCCGTTTGAGGAAGAGTTCGAATTGGTGGAGATATTGCGGGACACGCCGGAGTTCGCCATCCGGCATTATCGAAGGAAGTGACGGGGTGGTGATGGTGCCTAATTTTCTGCCGTGAGTTTTTGGTTTTAGTGCCAGAGGCACGCCATGATGGTAGCCGTGGACGAAGTCCACGGTTTTATATTCCACAAACCATGCGTCGCGTAGCGACGCGGTGATGGCTCAGTCGAAAACATATCGTTCGTCGAATTCGATCTCGTGCTTACGAAGGAATGCCAGATATTCTTCTTGGAAGGTTTTGGTTCGATGATGTTCACGCTGGTTTTCAACGTAGGCAATGATTTCAGGGAGTTGTGATTTGCTGACGGAGAAAGCCGCGTAGCCATCCTGCCAGCCAAACTCACGCATCTTTGGAAAAGTGTCATGAATCCAACCAGATGAACCGATTTTCAATGACTTCAATGTTTGGCTTACGGATACCGATGGGTGGATGCCCAAAACCAAATGCACATGGTCTTCGATGCCGCCAATCTTCAACGGCGTGATTTTATTTTCGTGAGCTATACCGCCGAGATAGGCCCAAACGCGTTGTTCGATATCGGGAAACAACCAGCGTTCGCGCCGTTTAGTGCTGAAAATTATGTGGTAGTGCAGACAGGTATAGGTGTTGGCCATAGGTATCTCCCAGGCGAATGGTGAACTGATTGATGGGGGTGTCAATCGTCGCGTCGCTACGCGGCGCGGGGAATTTAGGGTGGCGTTTGTCCGTGGGTTTCACCCACGGCTACCATCATGGCGTGCCTCTGGCACTGGGGTAAAAGGCGTCGATCGGTTGGATGTAGGCATTGGGAACTAAGGTGCCGCAACAGCTTTGCCGCCATCGTTATATGAGCCAATATACCTTGCCATTCATGCGCGATTGCGACTATCTAAGGTCCGTTCGACGGTCGAGGATGAGTCCATTTGAACTGACATGTTTTGGCACGGGTGATGGCTGGCCATGCGCCGACCGGAATCATTCGTCGTTCCACTACCGCTTTGGCCGGACCTCGTTCATCGTGGATTGCGGTGAATCGGTGAGCCGCGCCTTCAAGGCATCCGGGCTGGATTACGACTCGTTCGATGCGCTGCTGCTTTCCCATCTGCACTGTGATCACATCGGCGGGTTCTTCATGTTCATGCAGGGGTTGTGGCTGGAACAGCGACAGAAAGACCTGCCTATCTATCTGCCCGAGGATGGCGTGAAACCGTTGCGCGATCTGTTGAATGCCGGGATGATCTTCGAGGAGTTCTTGGCGTTCACGCCCAAGTATGTTCATCTGCACGGGGGCAAGAGCTTCAAGGTCAAAGGAGTGACGGTGACGCCGTATCCCACGACACATCTGGAAAGCCTGCGGCAATCTTTTCAGCGGAAGTACACATTGGATTTCGCGGCTTATAGTTTTCTGTTTGAAACGGCGAAACTGCGCATCGCTCACAGCGCCGATCTCGGTGCGCCGCAAGACCTCGCGCCATTATTGAAAGAGCCGCTGGACTTGCTGGTATGTGAGTTGGCGCACTTTGAGCCCAAGGACCTGTTCCGTTATCTGAAGGGACGGGACATTGGTCGCGTGGTGTTCATGCACGTGGCCAAGCAGTATCGCGAGAAAAAGGGCGAGGTCAGCAAGTTGGCCAAGAAATATCTGGGCGATATCCCGTTCGCGTTCGCCGAGGATGGGATGAAGATCGGGATCTGAGGTTAACCACAGAATACACGGAATACGCGGAAGAAAAAGGGGATTACGTGCCGTATCCGCCGTCGTCATCATGTCTCACGATGCTTGTGGCGCGGGAAACGATGAACAGCCAGAAGCCGGCGAAGCCGCCAAAGAGCAGTCCGAAGCCGGCGATGAGAACGGGACCAAGCCAGATGGTCTGGAATGATTCAATCCGGGAATACTTGGGTGTTGCGGCATCGTAGAGTATCGTGACCGGTTCGCCCGGCTCAAAGGAGTAATCGGAAGAACCAAAAGAGGAGCGCTGAGTGTGGATGATTCCGGAGCCGTAGGTAAAGGTGAAGACCGGATGGAAAACAGGACTGCCTTCGGAGCCTTCGCTACGTTCCATTGCAATGACCAGGCCAGAGGCTTTGGAGGCTGAACGGACAAACAAGGTGGTCCGTATGAGCCAGACCACGCCAATCACAGCGACAAGAATGCCCGTGGCAAGAAACCAGCCGCCAACGATCCGTGCGAGTTTTGAGTCGGTGCGCGTCTGGCTCATAGCTTCCTGATGTGCGAAAAGTAAGCGGAAAGGGTGGAGGATTCAATTGAGGAAGTTAGAGCTTCTGCTGATACGGTGTGTTTTATCGAGGTCGGGGTGCTTGCGTGGGGCGGCGGAATGGTTCAAGCTGGCGGAAATCCCTGAAACTTTAGGACGTGCGTTTCCGTCTGGAAAAGGACAGCCATGAAGAAGCTCAATGTTCATAACGCCAAGCTCAAAGGATGTTTCGTCGATAAAACACGCGCACTTCTCCACGGGCTGTTGTTTTGCCTCGTGGTGATCGGTGGTCAGGCGCACGCAGCGTCTGCGGCCAAACCGAACATCGTGTTCATCATGGCGGATGACCTCGGCTATACGGATGTGGCGTGCTACGGGAGCAAGTATTACGAGACGCCGAACATCGACCGGTTGGCGACGCAGGGGATGAAGCTGCTGAATTTCCACCAGTGCCAGAATTGCCAGCCGACCCGTGCCGCACTGATGAGCGGGCAGTATGGTCCACGCACGGGGGTTTATACGGTGGGCGGCATCGGGCGGTTTGATTGGCAGACACGGCCATTGCGACCGGTGGATAATGTGACTGAGCTGCCGCTGGACCGGATCACCATCGCGCAGGCGTTGAAAAATGCGGGCTATGCCACGGCCATGTTCGGCAAGTGGCACTTGGGCAATGGGGACGAGTATCATCCCAGCAAGCGTGGGTTCGATGAAGCGATCGTTTCGAACGGGAAGCACTTCGATTTCGTGACCCAGCCCAAGGTGGAGTATCCGAAGGGGCAATATCTGGCGGATTTCCTGACGGACAAGGCGGAGGATTTCATCAAGCGGCACAAGGAGGAACCTTTCTTCCTGTATCTGCCACATTTCGGAGTGCATTCGCCGTATCAGGCGAAGGAGGATCTGATCGGGAAGTTCAAGCCGAAGCCGGCGGTGGGCGGTCACAACAATCCGACGTATGCCGCGATGATCTACAGCGTGGATGAAAGCGTGGGGCGCATCATGAAGCTGCTGGATGAATTGAAGCTGGCGGATAATACGGTGCTGATCTTCACGAGTGATAACGGAGGTGTAGGCGGCTATGTGCGCGAGGGCATCAAGAAAGCAGGCGACACGACGGACAATACCCCGCTGCGCAGTGGCAAGGGCAGCCTCTATGAGGGCGGCACGCGTGATCCTTTCATTGTGCGCTGGCCGGGCAAGGTGAAGGCGGGCTCGACCTGCAACGTGCCGAGCATCCATGTGGATATGTATCCCACGCTGTTGGGATTGGCCCGGGCGAAAGCGCCGAAGGATTACACGCTGGATGGCGAGAGTCTGGTCCCGCTCTTCAAGAACGGGAATGCGTCACTGAAGCGCGAGGCGATCTATCAGCATTTCCCGGGTTATCTGGGAGCGGGGCAAGATACGTGGCGCACGACGCCGGTGGGGTTGATCCAGGCGGGAGATTGGAAGTTGATGGAGTTCTTCGAGGATGGGCGGCTGGAGCTGTATAATTTGAAGGACGACATCGGGGAGCAGAATAACTTGGCGGCGAAGAATCCGGAGAAGGTGAAGGAGCTGCACGCGAAGATGGTGGCGTGGCGGAAGGAAGTGGGTGCGAAGATGCCGACGAAGAACGATCCCAGCGCCGCCAAGCCCGAGGCGAAGAAAGGCGGGAAGAAAAAGAAAAAGCAGACGGAGGACGAATAAGTGAACTTATGAAAAAATCTATCTTCTCTGCCATCGCGTTGTTCGCATCGTTGGTTGTGGTACAAGCGGCTGCATCGAAGCCGAACATCCTGTTCATCGTGGGGGATGACATGGGGTATGCGGACGTGGGCTTCCACAAGTGCAAGGACATCCCGACGCCGAACTTGGATGCACTGGCGGCATCAGGAGTTCGGTTCACGAGCGGTTATGTGAGCGGGCCGTATTGTTCGCCGACAAGGGCGGGTTTGCTGACGGGACGTTACCAGACGCGCTTCGGGCATGAATTCAATCCGGGCGGGGCCACCTCCGGTATGCCGGTGACCGAAACGACGATCGCGGATCACCTGAAGACGGGTGGTTATGTGACGGGGATCGTGGGTAAGTGGCATCTGGGGTCACAGGCGGCGATGCATCCGCAGAAGCGCGGGTTCGATGAGTTTTTCGGTTTCCTGGCCGGGGCACATAGCTACTTCAGTGCGAGCAGCATCTTGCGCGGCTCGCAAGCGGTGAAGGAGATGGATTACACCACGGACGCATTCGGGCGCGAGGCGGTGTCGTTCGTGGAGAAGCACAAGGACAAGCCGTGGTTCCTGTATCTGGCCTTCAACGCGGTGCACACGCCGATGCACGCCACAGATGACCGGCTGGCGAAGTTCCCGAACATCTCGGACAAGGAGCGTCGCACGTATGATGCGATGATGTTGGCGATGGATGAGAACATCGGCAAGGTGTTGAAGAGCTTGAAGGAATCCGGCCAGGAGAAGCGCACGTTGGTGTGCTTCATCAGTGACAATGGCGGGCCGACGATGAAGGGAGTGACGATCAATGGCTCGGTGAACACGCCCTTGCGTGGCTCCAAGCGGACGACGCTGGAGGGCGGGGTGCGGGTGCCTTTCGTGATGGCTTGGCCGGGACGTATCAAACCGGGTGTGTATGAGAAACCGGTGATCCAACTCGATTTGCACGCGACGGCATTGGCCGCCGCAGGGGTGGCGGCGAAGCCGGAGTGGAAGCTGGAGGGTGTGGATCTGTTGCCGTTCATCACGGGCAAGGACAAGGGGACGCCGCATGAGGCTTTGTATTGGCAGTTCGGTCCGCAGATGGCCATCCGCAAGGGCGATTACAAATTGGTCCGTTACGATCTGGCGGCGGACGATGCCAAAGGCACGAGTGAACTGAAGCTTTATAACTTGGCGAAAGATATCGGTGAGACCAAGGACCTCGCGGCGGCGTTGCCGGACAAGGTGAAGGAATTGCAGGCGGATTGGACCGAGTGGAACAAGAGCAATATCAAGCCGCTGTGGGGTGGCGGCAAAGGTGATAATGACGGCGGAGAACCGGATGCGCCGAAAAAGAAAAAGAAGAAGAAGGCGGAGTAACCCAGAATACTAGTGATGATGAAAAAGACGTTCTTAGTGATGGCGGGATGCAGCATCTGCCTTTCGTTGGCCACGGCTGCAGATTGGAACCAATGGCGTGGGCCGGGTCGCAATGGAGTGCTGCCGGAAAGTCCCAAACTGGCGAATGAATGGCCGGCTGAGGGGCCGAAAAAGCTTTGGGAAAGCGAGATGATTCCCGGCAATGACGAGGGCGGGCATGGGAGTCCGGTGGTGATGGGCAAGCGGGCGTATCTCTCGGTGGTGTGGCACACGGACGTGCCCTCGGAGACGCGCACGATCACGGACCTGGTGATGCGGAATCTCGGTTACCAGAATCCCGGTGGGCTCGGCAAAGAGCTGGCGGCGAAGATGGAGGCGGATCGCGAGGCGTTGAGCCCGCAATTGCGCGGCAAGAAGCTGGATGAATACATCGAGCAATGGATCGAGGCGAACCTGAACAAGCGGCAGAAACAGTTGATGAGCGGGTTTGTCTCCGGGCGTTTCAAGAAAGGCAAGCTGGCCATCCCGCTGGAGGATTATGCGAAGTTGAACGCGATGGAGGACAAGCCGTTCGCCACTGAGGCGGCGTTCAAGAAGTGGCTGGATGACGAAGGCTTTGCAGACCATGTGAAGCAGCAGGTCCTAGAGAAGGTGCCGCCGACCCAGCGGGTGGCGGAGGATGTTGTGATCTGTCTCGATCTCGAGACGGGCAAGACGATCTGGAAGGCGGCCGCGGCGGGCGAGCCGAAGGGGCGCAATTGCTCCAGCACACCGGTGGTGGCTGATGGCAAGGTGTTCGCCATGGGCAGCACGCATCTCTATGCGGTGGATGCGGACAAGGGCAAGACGCTGTGGTCCATGCCGCTGCCAGCCAAGGCACCGGGTTCCTCGCCGCTCTACATGGATGGCGTGGTGGTGATCAATGCGGGCAAGCTCACGGCGTATGACGCGACGAGCGGCAAGTTGCTCTGGCAGGAGGCGAAGATCGGTGGCGGGCAATCCTCACCGGTGGCGTGGAAGAAGGACGGCAAGACGTTGGTGATCTTCAACGGGCGCAATGAATTGACGGCGCATGACCTCAAGACGGGTGCCATCGCGTGGCGCACGGAAGGTGGCGGTGATGCCACACCGTCCATCGTGGACGATACACTGGCGGTGCAGACGAAGAACGCGAAGCTTGGTCTGGTCGCCTTCAAACTGAAGCTGGATGGCGTGGAGGAGTTGTGGAAGTTCCCGCTGGAGGTGGTGCGCACGCAGTCCAGCCCGATAATCTACAACGGCAACGTGTATCTGATGGATGACGGGTATCACTACTGTGTCTCGCTCGCGAGCGGGGAGGTGCGGTGGAAGCAGCCGGTGCCCTCGACCATCTCGTCGCCACTGATCGCCGACGGGAAGGTGTTCGTGATGATGAACAACGGGAACAATATCCAGATGCTCAAGGCCACGGCGGACCAGCGGGTGGAACTGGGCAAGGCGAACGTGCGGGCACTGTGGTGTCCGTCGCCGACGATCTCGCAAGGCAAGCTGCTGGTGCGCACCAAGGATAGGGTGGTGTGCTATGATCTGCGGGAGGGTTGAGTTGCATCAGGTGAAAGACAATCCGACGTGCTCCTTGGGAGCGACGTTGGGGCACTCGTTGCCTTGATATTCAGACAATTTGCGGAGGATTTATTTAGCCGGACATGGCGATGAGGAAGATATCCGGAAAAACGCTGCTGCTGGCAGGGGTATTGAGCCTGTTGGGTATCTTGCTGGTTGTTTCTAGGTATGGGTTGGCGAAGAATCCGGAGGGGAAGTATATCGAAGACAAGATCGGTTTCGCTGGGTTGAGCTATTTTGAATTCAAGAATGGTGAGGTGTTCATCGTGATGTCCGAAGATTCTGACCGGTCGGATGGGCGGGTGGTTCGTCGCGAGAAGTTTGCCACCTACACGCTAAGTAATGGGGAATGGATGATTACGGCAGACAACGACGATGAGCCGATGATCTTGAAAGCCGGTCTGCTTTCTATCCGTTGGGTGAATTCATCGGGTGAGGTGGAGTATGAGGTTCCCCGCCTGTTTAGTCTGGGTGGAAGGGTGTTTCGAATTTACCGACCAAACAGACATTAAGTTTTTATAGCTTAATTATCATCCATGAGCGGAGCCTGAAAATCCCACCTTTCCAGCGAACAGTTGTTTTCAATTGCCTTGCCGGGGGATGTTTGTTACTACGCTACCGAATTAATCTTATTCCCCAGATATCATGCCGCGCAAAGTCCGCCAGTCTGTTGCCCCTGAGAGTTCCGCGTTGGAGGATTTGCCGTTGTATCTGCCTCGGTTGTACTATGCGTTCTTGGGGTTGGTGGAGCGGCGGCTGGCGAGCACGGGGTTGGACCGGCATCTCGGGCCGGGCATGGGGCATGTGTTGCTGGCGTTGTATGAGCAGGATGATTGCATCATCAAGGATATCGGCCGCCGGGTGCAGATCGCCAATGCCACGCTGACCGGGTTGCTCAAGAAGATGGAGGCGGCCGGGTTAGTGGAGTGTCGCAAGTGCGCGGAAGACGGTCGTGCCGTGCGGGTGAGGCTGACCAAGCTGGGGCGTTCGCTGAAGCCGAAGCTTAAGGCGTTTCATGAAGGGGTCACGGCGACCTTGCAGGAGGGTTTGAGCGCCGAGGAGATCGAGCGGGCGCATAAATTGTTCACGCATCTGCTGCATGTGATGCGGCAGGATGAGGAAAAAGGGCGAACCAAAGGGAAGGGGAGAGCGTAGAATGACCAATGACTAAATCCGAATGACGAAGGAATGTCCTAAAGCCCCAGTCAGGTTCCCGATAAATCAAATATTCTGAAACAACCAACCGACTAGACTGACCTATGAAGATGCGATTGATGGTTTTGCTGTTGAGTGGGGCGTTGGGGCTGGGTGCTCTGGCGCAAACGGCTCCGCGTACGCCGGAAGGGGTGAAGGCGTATCGCAACATGGAGTATGTGGAGAACGGCCATGAGCGGCACAAGCTGGACCTGTTCGTGCCGGAGAAGGCGGAGGGGCCTTTGCCCTTGCTCATCTGGGTGCATGGGGGTGGCTGGCAGAACGGGTCGAAGGAGGGTTGCCCGCCTTTACGGGAGGGTTACACGGGGCGCGGCTATGCGGTGGCCAGCATCAATTACCGCCTGAGCGGGCATGCGACGTTCCCGGCGCAGATCGAGGATTGCAAGGCGGCGATCCGGTGGCTGCGGGCGAACGCGAAGAAATACAATCTGGATCCGAAACGGTTCGGCGTGTGGGGCAGTTCGGCGGGCGGGCATCTGGTGGCGCTCATCGGCACAAGCGGTGGGGTGAAGGAGTTTGAGGTGGGGCCTAACTTGGATCAATCGAGCGCGGTGCAGGCGGTGTGTGATTACTATGGGCCGACGGATTTCATCAAGTTCGTCAGCACGCCGAAGTATGAGAGCCACGCGACGGATTCCTCGCCGGAAGCCAAGCTGCTTGGCGGGGCGGTAATGCAGAACAAGGACAAGGCGTTGAAGGTGAATCCCATCACTTACGTGAGCAAAGATGATCCGCCGTTCCTCATCGTGCATGGAGACAAGGACGGGACGGTGCCGATCAACCAGAGCGAGGCGTTGTTCGAGGCGTTGAAGAAGAACGGGACGCAGGTGCATTTCCACACGATCCACGGCGCGGGGCATGGTCGGCCGGGGTTTGGTGCGCCGGAGATCACGGGGCAGGTCGCGGCGTTCTTCGACAAGTTCCTGAAGAACGCGGGCAAGGAGACGTATAAGCCGGAGGCGACGACTTCCGAGAGCACAACCACGGAGACCGTGGAGCGTCCGGCGGCGAATCAGGCCCAGCCCAAGGGCGGCAATAACGCGCAGATGGGTAACCGGCCGACGTTTGACCAGGTCATCGCGCGGGATGACAAGAACAAGGATGGCAAGCTCTCGAAAGAGGAGTTCCGTGGGCCGCCGGCGTTGTTCCAGAGGTTGGACCGGAATGGAGACGGCTTCCTGGATAAGGAAGAGCATGATGCCGCCTTCCAGCGGCAGCGGCCGAACAATTCACCGGCTCCACCCAAGCGCGAAGAGCCGAGCAAGAAGCCGGACGCGGCGAAATGCACTGAAGCCAAGGTGAGCGGGATCAAGGATTTCAAACTGGAGGGGCAGGAATGGACGTGCGTGGCGGATGGGAAGCCTTTGCAGGGCATCCTGGTGAAACCGGAAGGCAAGGGGCCGTTTCCGGCGTTGCTCATCAGTCATGGGCTGGGCGGTAATGCGCGGCAGTTCGCGCTGCCGAAGGCGCGCGAGTTCGCGAAGCTTGGGATGGTATGCATCGCCACGGATTACACCCACTCACAACCGAAAGGGGACCGGAGCGATTTCGGGGCGAGCGATGATAATGTGCGGCGGGCGAAGGCTTGTTTGGCGATCTTGAAATCGATGCCCGAGGTGGATGGCAAACGCATGGCAGCTTACGGCAATAGCATGGGGGCGTTTCTCACTATCCGGCTCGCGGCGGATGCGGCAGACCTATTGAAAGCGTGCGCGATCACGGCGGGCGGCATCTCGCAGGTCAAAGGGTATCCGGCGCCTTCGGATGAAGTAGCCGGTCGCGTGAAGGTGCCGATGCTGATCTTGCACGGGACCAAGGATAACACGTTGCGTCCGGAACTATCCGAGGCATTGAAGCAGGCTCTGGATGCGGCCAAGGTGCCGAACGAGCGCAAATTGTTCGAGGGCGTCTCGCACAATCTGCATGTGGCCAAGGTGGACGAGGTAAACGGATTGATGAAGGGGTGGTTTGAGAAATACGGAGTGTTGGGGCAATGAAGAAAATGGTTCTCTGTTGGAGGAGGGTGAGTTTTAGCTGAAATTTTGTGCCGATGCAGCCGATGGAGCCGATGGAAGGCTAACGGATGCCGATATCCTATGTCATGCTCGCCAGCATGAGAGTTGGCATAGAGGAGTTCAGAGAGTTGGGTATAGGGAAAGTTTGTGTCGAACAAACGGGCGCGGCCTGTTACTTTTGGCGGCTGGAACCCGTCCCTATGAACATGAAGCGCATCGGATCACTCTTCATCGCCGGGCTTTTGCTGTGCCTGATATCGGAAGTGCAGGCCTTGGGTGCGAAAAAGCCGAATATCCTATTCATCCTCACGGACGACCAGGGCTGGCCCTCGCTGGGTTGCTACGGCAGCAAGGCGGTGCCGACGCCCAATCTCGACAAGCTGGCGTCCGAAGGGATCCGCTTCACTGATGCGTATGTGACACCGCAATGCACGCCGACACGGGCGTCGTTGCTCACGGGGCAGCACACGGCCCGCAATGGCATGTGGCATGTGATCCCGTGGTATGGCACGCCATGGGCGCCGGTCAGTGAACCAGCGTATGTGGAGCAATTGCCCCGCGAGACTTTTCTGCTGCCGAAAGCGTTGAAGGAGGCGGGTTATGCGACGGGCCAGATCGGCAAGTGGCATCTGAGCAACAGCGAGGATGGAAATTATGTAGGGCTGAACCCGGAGGCGGGTCCGCTCTACGGGTTTGATTACGTGGCACCCGCACCGGAGAAGGGCGGGCACAACAAGGGGGATAAGGAAGTGGACCGTTACACGGCGGATGCGCTGCGTTTCATCGGCGAGCACAAGGATCAGCCGTGGTTTCTCTATCTGGCACATCACACGCTGCATCATGCCTTGAGCGCACCGGAGGAACTGGTGAAGAAGCATCTGACGCAAGGCGCACCGGAGAAGGGCAATTTCAATGCGCTGTATCTCGCGTGCATCGAACACTTGGACAATTCCATCGGCAAGCTCATGGCGGGATTGGAGGAGCTTGGGGAAAAGGAGAATACGGTGGTGGTGTTCCTGAGTGACAATGGCGGGATCGACTGGTCTTACGATGTGAAGCCGGTGACGAAGGGGGACGGGGTGGTGAAGCAACTGGCGGTGGAACGGGTGGAGTTCGACAATGCGCCGCTCCGCGCGGGCAAGGGCTCGGCTTATGAGGGCGGCATCCGCGTGCCGTGCATCGTGCGGTGGCCGAAGGTGGTCAATGGCGGTCGGGTGGAGCATACGCCGGTGCATGTGGTGGACTGGATGCCTACGCTTTGTTCTCTGGCCGGGGCGAAGGTGCCGGGAATACACACGATGGATGGCACGGATCTTTCGCCTGTTTTGCGCGGGTATAAGATCAAGCCACGGCCGTTGTATTGGTATATGCCGCTGTATGACTTGCGCTGGGGTGGCACGCCGTGTGCGGTCATCCGGGAGGGGGATTACAAGTTGTTGGAATTTTTCGGCGATTGGGTGGACCCGCAAGGCAATTACGTGCCGGGCCAGCGCACACAGTTATTCAACCTGAAGGAGGATATCGGTGAGACGAGGAACCTGGCCGCCAGCGATCCGGAGCGGACGAAGGCGATGCGGAAGAAACTGCTGCAGTGGATCGAGTCCGTGCCGGCCGAAGTGCCCGGACCGAATGAACATCATGACCCGAGCAAGCCATTAAAAGAAACGAGGGAGAAACCGGATTTTGTGAAGTCGCGTTGAGGAAAGAACACTTTTCGGGGCGGCAAAGTCTCTGTTAGCCTGAAGAACATCGAACCCAATCTTTTGAACATGAAGCGCATATTACTGCTACTGGCCACGATGGCCTGGTTGACCGGCAACATGGAAGCCGCCCAGGGGAAACCGCTCAACATCCTCTGGCTCATCGGTGAGGATTTCAGCCCCCATCTCGGCTGCTACGGCACCAAGGAAGTGTTCACGCCGAACCTGGACAAGATGGCGAAGGAAGGCATGCGTTACACCCGCGCCTTCACGACTGCGCCGGTCTGTTCAGCGAGCCGGTCGGCATTCATCACGGGCATGTATCAGACGACCATCGGGGCGCATAATCATCGCTCGCACCGGGATGATGGTTACATGGTGCCGGATGGCGTGAAACCTATCAGCGACTGGATGCGCGCCGGCGGTTACTACACGGCGAACATCCGCGAACTGCCGAGCGAGTTGGGCTTCAAGGGCACGGGGAAGACGGATTGGAATTTCACCTACGTGGGCAAGCCGTTCGACACCGCGAACTGGAATGATCTGAAATCGCATCAGCCGTTCTATGCGCAGATCAATTTCTCGGAGACGCATCGCGTGGGTGGCGCGCGCGGCAAAGGTCCGTGGAACTCGCCGAAGAAGGCGGACCCGGCGAAGGTGGAGCTGCCGCCCATCTATCCGGATGTTCCGGCCTTGCGCGAAGATTGGGCGGGCTACCTGGATGCGGCCACGGAACTGGATGTGAAGATCGGCAAGATCTTGGAACAATTGGAGAAGGACGGTCTGGCCGACAATACGATGATCATCTTCATCGGTGACCACGGGCAGGCGCATCTGCGCGGCAAACAGTTCTGCTACGATGACGGATTGCGCGTGCCGATGATCATCCGTTGGCCGAAGGGAATCCCGACGCCGAAGAACTTCAAGGCGGGCACGGTCTCGGGGCAGATCATCGAAGCCATCGACCTGACACCGACGAGCCTGGCGCTGGCGGGAATCGCGAAACCCGCAAAGATGCAGGGTCGGGTGTTCTTGGGTGATAAAGCCGAGCCGGCGCGGGAATACGCCTTTGGCGCGCGGGATCGTTGCGATGAGACGGCGTTCCGTTTCCGCACTGTGCGGGATGAGCGTTACCGCTACATCAAAAACTTCACGCCCGAGAAACCGTTCTTCCAGCAAAACGATTACAAGGAGCGGCAGTATCCCGCGTGGAACATCATCCATGAGCTGGATAAGGAGGGCAAACTGACGCCGTGGCAGAAGAACTTCTACATGTCGCCGACGATGCCGGCGGAGGAGCTTTATGACATGGTGAAAGATCCGTACTCGATGAACAACCTGGTGAACTCCAAGAATCCGGAAGACCAGGCGGAGCTGAAGAAACTGCGGGCTGCTTTGGATAAGTGGATCACGGACTCGGATGACCAGGGTCGCTTCCCGGAACCACCAGAAGTCATCGCGGCATCGGGAGCCACCAAGCTGAAGAGCAATCCGAACGCGCAAGCGGTGAAGGAGAAAAAGAAGAAATAAACGCATTATGAAAGCCACTTTTTTTTGGCGAGTGTTGTTGCTGGTGGGCTTGGTGCTATTGCCAGCGGGTTTATGGGCGGAGGAAGGCTGGATTTCCCTGTTCAATGGGAAAGACCTCACGGGCTGGAAAGCGAACTTGTATCCCGAGTCTTTCAAGGTGGTGGATGGCACCATCCGGGCGCATGCCACGGCGGCCAGTTCGCATCTGTTCTATGTGGGCACCGGCAAACCGGACGAAGCGCGGTTCAAGAATTTTGAATTGAAGCTGATAGCGCGTGGTGAAACGAACGCGAACTCCGGCGTGTTCATCCATACGGATACGAGCACGCGGGACGCCAGCCATCATCTGGCTAAGGGGTATGAGATCCAACTGAACAGCACGGAGAAGGAGAAGCGCAAGACGGGCAGCCTGTATGCGATCGTGGACCTGGCCAAATCGCCGGTGGATGAGAGCAAGTGGTTCGAGGTCTACATCAAGGTGGAAGGCAAACGCATTGAAATCAAACTCAATGGCAAGACGACTGTGGACTACACGGAGCCGCCCAATGCGGAGCGCCCGCCGGAACGCAAAGGCCGTTTGCTGGATCCGCAAGGCGGCAGCATCGCTCTGCAAGGCCACGACCCGGGCAGTGTGTTTTATTTCAAAGACATCAAGATCCGCCGGTTGCCGTAAGGAAAGAAGTCGATGCGTCACGTAGTAACTCATCTCCGAAAACTGCTCACCCTGTGGTTGTTGCTTGCAGCCGCTCACCTGCAGGCGGCTGACAAGCCAAACATCCTGTGGATCACGTGTGAGGATATGAGCCCGAATCTGGGCTGCTATGGCGATCCGAATGCGTTCTCACCTTACATCGATGATTTCGCCAAGCAGTCGGTGCGTTATACGCATGCGTTTTCCACGGCACCGGTGTGCTCGCCTTCGCGTGCATGTCTCATCAGCGGGATGTATGCGACGTCGCTGGGCAATCCGCAGTTGCGTTGCGAGCGCGTGCTGCCGCGCGAGGTGCAGGCCTACAGCAAATACTTCCGTGACGCCGGTTACTTCACCTCGAACAATGTGAAGACGGATTACAACGTGGTGAATGAAGCGGCTTTCAAGGCGGCGGCGTGGAATCGCTGCGATAATAAGGCGCATTGGCGGCAACGGCAGCCGGGCCAGCTGTTCTTCAGCGTGTTCAACCTGATGGAGACGCATCAATCACGCACGAGCGTGTGGCCGTGGGAAGAATTCGAGAAGCTGGCGAATGAAAGGCTTTCACCCGGCGAACGCGCGCATCCGGAGGAGATGAAGCTGCCGAAGTTCTATCCGGATACGAAACTGGCACGGCGCACCCTGGCGCGTTACTACGATTGCATCCGCATCATGGACAAGGAAGTGGGCGACATCCTGCGCGAGTTGGAAGCGGATGGGCTGGCAGAGGATACCATCGTGTTCTTCTACGCGGATCACGGTATGGGTTTGCCGCGTGGCAAGCGGGTCTTGCAGAATTCCGGCTTACAAGTGCCGTTGATCATCCGGTTCCCGAAGAAGTGGGCGCATCTGGCTCCGGCGAAAGCGGGTGGCACGGTGGATCGCATGGTGAGCTTTGTGGATTTCCCGCCTACGGTTCTGAGTCTCGCGGGATTGCCCATCCCGAGCTACATGCAAGGCGTGCCGTTCCTCGGGCCGAAGAATGGACCGGAGCGCAATTTCGTTTATGGCGCGCGGGATCGGGTGGATGAGGCGTTTGACACGGCGCGCTCCATCAATGACGGGCGCTGGCTGTATATCCGCAATTATCATCCGCATCTGCCATGGGGGCAGCCGGAGGGTTACTCGGATGCGAGCGATTTCCGGCGCGAATTCCTGCAGATGGGCAAGGAAGGCAAGCTCAAGCCCGGAGTGGTGGAGTATGTCATCCCGCGAGCCGCGGAGGAGTTATACGACCTTACAAGAGACCCGCAGCAACTGGTCAATCTGGCCGGCCAGAAGAAACATGCTGCCGAGCTGAAACGGCTACGGGATGAGTTGCACAAATGGATTCTGGAGACACGTGACTTGGGCTTCATACCCGAGCAGCAATTGGTGCAGCAAACAGACGGCATGGCTCCGCGTCAGTGGTCGGCGCTGAAAGATCATTATGAGCTGGAGAATATCCTGAGCACGGCGGAACTGGTCGGGCGACCGGGGCAGGTCAAAGAACTGGCGCAACGCTTGGCCAACGACAATGAGACGGTGCGCTGGTGGGCCGTGGTGGGATTGCGCGCAGCGGGCAAGGCGGCATTGACGCAACGGAACCTGTTGCTCGAGTCGTTGGAAGATGTTTCCGCCATGGTGCGGATTGAGGCGGCGACGGTCTTGGTGGAACAGGATGATGCTTACGCGAAAAAGGCGCTGGGTGTGTTAGGGGCGGCCTTGATCGATCAGGATCTCAACACGGTGCTGTATGCGGCGCGGCAGTTGCAATTGCTCGGCGACAAGGCGATGCCGATGGAGCCGTTGATGGCCAAGGTCCGTGAGCAGGCGAAGAAGTGGGAGAACAAGGACATGGCTCTCTATGTCGGGTTCACGCTGGATGCCGCACTGAACGGGCTCAAGCGTTAGTGCAGCTTGGCGAGCCGCATCAGCATACTGCTGAAAGACAGGATGAGGGCGCAGCCGATCACGCCGATGAGGGCGCCCACTTTGATCATATCTTTCGTGGTGAATTCCCCTTTCGAATAAGCGATGGCGTTGGGTGGTGTGCTGATGGGGAGGGCCATCGCCAGCGAAGCGGCGAGCGCGATATCCATGGCCACGCGGACCTCGCCAAATCCATCGCCCAAGGTCATGGCAGTGGAAATGCCGATGGGCAGGAGGAGATTGGCCGCGGCGGTGTTCGACATGAAGGTGCTCATAAGCATCGTGGCGAAGACCAGCACGACGACCACCGCAAAGCCGCTGCTGCCGGGACCGATGGGGAGGGCGTGCACGATAAGTTTATCCAAGCCTGTCATCTGCATGCCCGCGCCAAGCGAGATGCCGCCGGCGATGAGGATGAGGACATTCCACTCCAGCGAATTGATGTCCGTCTTGTCCAGCAGCTTGGTGCTGGTGAAAGCGACTGCCGGAACCAAGGCGACCACGGCGGCCGGGAGCCCGTGCAGCTTGTCAGTCAGCCAGAGAAGGATTGTGACCACAAAGACCGCGACCACAAACCAGCCTTGCCGGGATACTTGCTGTTGCTCGAGTTTCACCTTTAGACCACTTACGGTGGGGCGGAAAAAGAACCAGAGCAGGAGCCAGGTGCTTGCCAAAATCACCAGCACGAATGGGGTGCCGACGATCATCCATTTGAGGAAATCGACATCGTGACCTGCCTTTTGCAGGAAACCAGTGGCAACGGCGTTCGGCGGTGAGCCGATGGGAGTGCCCATGCCGCCGATGTTCGCGGCGAAGGGGACGGCGAGCACGAGCGCTTTGCGAAAGCGTTCACCGGTCGGCATCTGCGACAGCATGGGGCTGACCAGCGTGATCATCATGGCGGTGGTGGCCGTATTGCTCATGAACATGGAGAACAGGGCAGTGACGCACAACACACCCGCCAAGACCAAAGCCGGACCCTGGCCGAAGGGCTTGAGCATCAGCGCGGACATGGATTTATCCACACCCACCTTCACTGCGGCTTGAGCAAGCAGAAAGCCGCCAAAGAACAGGAGCAGGACCGGGTCTGCTGCTGCGGCGAGGATATCCCGGTAGCCGGGGGCGTTACCGGCGGCGAAACCGAAGCCATCCCAGCCGCCGGGATTGGCCAGGAAGACGATCTGCAACCCGATGACCAAGAGAGAGGTGGCAAAGAGCGGCAAAGCCTCCGTGACCCAGAGCAAGGCCGCCAGCACGAAGATGCCGCCCATATAGGCCGCCTCTTGCGGGACCGAGGATTGATGCGACAGCCAGCTCGCCGACAGCAAAGCGGCGGCGAAACTACCCGCCAGCGCGGCCCAGCGCCGCCAGATCGGAGGTTTGGCTTCGGTATCCTGCATGGTCGAGGCAAGCTAGACCGGGAAGGAGCGGGTTGGCCATGCCTTTTTTGTGATTTACTGAACACGCGAGCGAGGAGTTCCGTCAAACTGGCCGGAACAAACTTGCACCCCCGGGGCGTGCCTATTATGTTGCCCATCATGAAGAAGCTGGTCCGTCTTTTGCCCCTTTTTGCGCTGGTCGCAGCCACCAGTTTGCCCGCCCAAGACGCGGCGGTCAGTAACGCCCGTGCCATTGCCGACCGGCAAGAGGCCGCCGAACGATACAGCCGTCTCAGTGCCCAGGTGGAAGACCTCCTCGCTGCCAATGCCGATCTCCAACGCAAGATCGGCGCGCTGGAAAATGAATTACGCAAGACCCGCGCCGAGTTGTTAGGCGAGATCAGCAAGGCCGAACGCAAGGTTGATGAAGGCAGCGGCAAGTATGTCTCCCAAGACCAGCTCAAGAAGCTGGTGGATGCGGTCAACGATTTGGATAAGAAACGCGTCGAGGATGACAAGAAGATCCTCGAGCAGATGCGCAGCGCCTTGAAAGGCATTTCCATGTCCGCTCCGGCACCAGCGCCTGCTCCCTCAACTAGACCGACAGTTGACCCGGCTCCGACTGGTCCGCTCAAAGGTTTTGAACACGTCGTGCAAAGCGGAGAGACGCTGTCATCCATCATCGAGGCGTTCAACGAAGCCTTGAAGGAAAAGGGTGTGAAGCAGCGCATCACGCTGGATTCCGTGCTGAAGGCGAATCCCAAATTGAATCCCACCCGGATGGCCATCGGCACCAAAGTCTTTCTGCCGGATCCTTCGCAGGAATAAATCCGTGCCTGATCGCTCTGACAGACAGGTGCGCATGCGATGAATACTCCTTCGGAACAGGGCCGGTCATTCTTTGGGAAACTTTTCTCCCAGAAAGTGATGCGCCGGATGCACCTGTATCTCGGCTGCTTCTTTACCCCCATGCTGCTTTTCTACATCCTCACGGGGTGGCTGCAGGTGGTGGATACAGACCGGTTGAAATCCCCGATGGATGCGGAGACGGTCATCCAGAAGATCCGTACCGTACATGTGGACCAAGTCTATCCCGGCGAGGATGAGTTCTCCAAGCCTTCCTCCCCCAAACTCTTCAAGGTGATCACCATCATCATGTGCATCGCCGCCACGGTGACCATTCTGCTCGGGGTATTCCTGGCTTTCAAAACCCTCCGCAACCAATGGCCGGTCTGGGTCTCCCTGATTCTGGGCATCCTGTTGCCGATCCTGCTGCTCTGGCTGGGGCAGGGCAGGTGAACTCTGCTCGGCGACGGTTCTCCTTTTGCCTTTCGTCCCGTCTTCAAGACTGTTAGAAGCTCCGTCATGTCGGCTCAACTCAAGATCGGTTTTCTCGGCGCAGGCAAGATGGCCACGGCGCTGGCGAAGGGTTTTATCCAGTCCAAACTGACTTTACCCGACCAGTTGGTGGCCAGTGATGTCTATGAAGCCGCGCGGCTGGCGTTTGCCCGGGAAACGGGAGCGCATGCCTCCGCCACGAATGCCGAAGTGGTGCAGGCGGCGAACGTCCTGGTGCTGGCCGTGAAGCCTGACCAGATCGCGGATGTGCTCGCGGAGATCAGTCCTTTGCTCACGCCGAACCACCTTCTTATCTCCATCGCCGCCGGAGTGACGCTCGCGAAGCTGGAGAAGCCTTTGCCAGCCGGCAGCCGGGTCATCCGGGTGATGCCGAACACGCCGGCCTTGGTGGGCGCCTCAGCGTCTGCCTTTGCTTTGGGTACGGCCGCCACAGCGGAAGATGCGAAACTTGCCCAGAAACTTTTCTCGACGGTCGGGGTGGCCATGCAGGTGAAGGAATCGCTGCTGGATGCCGTCACCGGTCTGAGCGGCAGTGGTCCGGCCTATGGCTATCTGATGATCGAAGCCCTCAGCGATGGTGGAGTCGCCGCGGGGTTGCCGCGCGAGGTCGCCACCCGGCTGGCCGCGCAGACTTTGCTGGGTGCCGCCCGTATGGTCCTGGAGACGGGCATGCATCCGGGCGCGCTGAAGGATATGGTGACCAGCCCCGGCGGGACGACCATCGATGGCATCCATGAACTGGAGAAGGCGGGTGTCCGTGCTGGTCTGATGAATGCCGTCCGTGCCGCTGCCGATAAATCTCGCAAGCTCGGCCAAGGCTGAACTTTTTCCGTTTTCAACTTCATAAATCGTCCGCAGACTGATTGCACATGAGTGACCGCGTTCCTTACCTGGACCTTTCCGCCCAGATGCGCCCCTTGCGCGCGGAGATCGATGCCGCCCTGGCCCGTGCCTTGGATAACAACACATTCTGCCTAGGCCCGGATGTCGTCGCCTTCGAGAGAGAGTTTGCCGAGTTCTGCGGCGTGAAGCACTGCATCGCGATGAACAGCGGCACCTCGGCTCTGCACATCGCCATGATGTTGCTGGGCGTCGGCCCCGGAGATGAAGTCATCACCACGCCCTACACTTTTGCGGCGACGAGCTGGGCCATCTCCTATGTCGGCGCGAAGCCGGTGTATGTAGATATAGATCCCGAGACGTTCAACTTGAACCCGGCACTGGTCGAGAAGGCCATCACGCCGCGCACGAAGGCGATCTTGCCGGTGCATCTCTACGGGCATCCGTTTGATATCGAGGCCCTGACGGCTATCGGCAAGAAACACAACCTGCCCATCGTGGAAGATGCGGCGCAGGCACATGCGGCGACCTTCAAGGGCAAGCGCGTGGGTGGCTTTGGGGCTTCGGCGTGTTTCAGTTTTTATCCGGCGAAGAATCTGGGTGCCATCGGTGAGGCGGGTGCATTGGTCACCAATGATGACGAGGCGGCGGTCCGCGCGAAGGCGCTGCGCGAGCATGGTTCCAAGGTGCGCTATCATCATGATGAGGTCGGTTTCAACTACCGCATGGAAGGCATCCAGGGCGCGGTGCTGCGGGTGAAGCTCAAGCATCTGGACGCATGGACGAAGCGGCGTCAGGAGATCGCGCATCAGTATCAGGAATTGCTGAAAGATACGACGTTGATCCTGCCATACGAGAACACGGGATACGACAGTGCGTGGCATCTCTTCACGGTGCGTCATCCGCGCCGCGATGAATTGAAGGCGTATCTGGAAGCGAATGGCGTCGGCAGTGCGATCCATTATCCGCTGCCGCTGCACTTGCAAGAATGCTACAAATCACTGGGGTATAAGATGGGTGATTTCCCGGTCTCTGAATCCGCAGCACAAACCTGTCTCAGCCTGCCGGTATTCCCGGAGTTGACAGATGAACAGGTGGTTCGGGTGGCGCTTGTGGTGAGGGAGTTTTTGGGGAAGTAGAAGACAGGTTTATCCTTCCACGATAGTACGCATACACAGATTCACTCCTTTTTGATGTAGCGCACAGGGATGACCTGTTTGGCAAAATGTTCTTTGCGCTCCAATGCATCTCGAGCTGCCTTTTGAACTTCAACATCAGGACTAACGAGGCGCGCCTTGAGAAATTCTTGTAACTCGGGCATCTCCAGTGGATCAGCACAGCCAGCGGAGGCCACGGCAAGAGCAGCGATTGACCGGTTAAGATGAATCGTTGTTCTGAAACCAAGCCTTGTCCTATCCTTCAGAGTATATGTGTCTGTGGAGTTGTCTCGACCGGCTATGCTGATCAGCAAAGAAACGATTCGTTTCTCCGTGGTCTCGTCAACCGGTTGGTACAGCAAGCCGCCAAACCCGCATTTGGTCACAAAACCATTAATCCGCTGCTTCATGCTGTTGACACTCTGGTCATCCACCTCAACGAGACTGAGCGAATACTTTTTGTGAAATGAAGTTTCTCTGAGTATGGCACCCAGAGCCGTTATTGCTTCCGTGCGAACGAATACTGAATCGTCTTTGAGCGCTGAGTTCAGCACGACATCAAGCTGAGCATCCTCGCCCAAGCTGGCCAAGGAATGAAGGGCGGCAGCGCGCACCCGTTCCGATCTGTCTCCGACCAAGCGGATCAATAATGGTTCCAGTCTTTTGAGCTTTTCCAAATCCGTTTTATACTCGGTCTTATGGTCTTCAATCATACCGGGACCAAAAAAGCCATGCGTCTCGTTCGTCAGCAGCACCACCCGCGTCCTGTTCGTGATAACCAGGCGTTGAAGAAGGGATGGAAGTGTTTGCCGAACTCTGGGATCGGGATCCGTCGTCGCGTTCGTGAAAATCGGTAAAACGGTATCGATATTCAGGCTGCTAAGGCCTTGTAGAGCCGCTTTGCGCGCAACGATGTTTGATGCCGAGGCACCTGATAAAAGTGCTTCCAATGCAACTGGCTGTTGCGACCGATAGCCAAGCTGAAGTGCGGCACCTAGAGCCAAATCTTGGCGCTGACTTGTTAAAAAGGGAATTATCTTAGCGGTAGCTTCCGGTGAATCATCCGCTGACAGCCTGCTGAGGCGCGTTCTTTCCGATACACAGCCGATGCAAAAGAGAAGCAAAGCGCAGAGTAAAATTTTCGCGTGTGAGTTGGTGAGAAAAGCTGCCATTAATGGCCTTTTGGCTGACTTAGTTTAATCTAGCCTGCCCAAATTGGTCTGGCAACCAATGTGTTTCTGGCACTCCTTCAGAGTGCATTTTTTATGGGCTTTATCCGGTGGTATCGCTCTCTTCGGTCGCTCGACCACCGGCTACACTCTGGTATCCCTCCGGGATACAATGTGCGGCTCACATTACTTCTTCATCAGATAGGCGAAGAGGTCCCGCAACTGCTGCTCATCCAGTGCATCCACGAGCCCTTCGGGCATGAGGGAGGTGTGGGAGGCTTCGAGAGTCTTCACCTGTTCGCGCGCGAGACGGATCTTGTTGCCGGTCGGGTCTTTGATGCTGATGAACTGCGGCGTGTTTTCTTCAAGGAAGCCGGTGATGGTCTGATCGTCTTTCGTGGTCACGTTGAAGACGGTGAATTCTTCGCGGATGCCGAGGCTGGGATCGATGAT
>JAURFH010000278.1 GCA_030834415.1 Verrucomicrobiota bacterium
GGACGCGACCACGCTGACCGAGGCCGGTTATGTGGGCGAAGATGTGGAGAACATCGTGCTGCGTCTCTTGCAGAACGCGGATTACGATGTGAAGCGGGCGCAGATGGGCATCGTTTACATCGACGAGATCGACAAGATCGCGCGCAAGACGGAAAACGTCTCCATCACGCGTGATGTCTCTGGTGAAGGCGTGCAGCAGGCGCTCTTGAAGATTTTGGAAGGCACCATCTGCAATGTGCCGCCGCAAGGCGGACGCAAGCATCCGCAGCAGGAATATATCCGTATCGACACGACGAACATCCTGTTCATCTGTGGTGGCGCGTTTGTGGGATTGGACAAGATCGTGCAACGGCGCGTAGGTAAACGCGTGCTGGGTTTTGGCGAGGCCAAAGATGCGCAGATCGCCGCGCCTGAGGACCGCACGACCATCATGCAGATGTTGGAGCCGGAAGATCTGCTGAGCTACGGTTACATCCCGGAATTCATCGGCCGTCTGCCGATGCTGACGGCGCTCGAGGAGCTGACCGAAGACCAGCTCATGACCATCCTGACCGAGACGAAGAACGCGCTGACGAAGCAGTTCGCGAAGCTCATGGCGATGGAGGGTGTGGAGCTCGAATTTTCCTGTGACGCCCTGCAAGAGCTGGCCGGTCTGGCCATCAAGAAGGGCACCGGCGCGCGCGCCCTGCGTGGTCTGCTGGAGAAACTGATGCTGGATGTCATGTATGACGTCCCCGGCAGCGATGACATCGTGGCCGTGAAGATCACCCGCGCGGTGGTGCTGGGCAAGACCAAGCCCATCATCCGGCGGAAACAAGACAAGGCAGCCGCCTAATTCTTCGCGGGTAGCCCGGTGACTCACCGACGGGCGCCCGCCCTGAGGTATTCCCATGTCGCAACCCCTAGACACCAAACAATTCATCGCGAAACACGTCGGCGCCATCCCGCGTTCCGGCATCCGCGAGTTTTTTGACATCGTCCAAAACACCAAGGGCGTCATCTCCCTCGGCGTCGGTGAACCCGACTTCGTGACGCCATGGCATATCCGCGAGGCAGCCATCTATGCACTGGAGCGCGGGCGGACGACGTACACCTCGAACTTGGGCCTGCTCAAGTTGCGCGAGGCCATCGCCAACACGGTGGAGCGGCAGTTCAAGGTGAGCTACGACCCGAAGTCGCAGGTGCTCATCACGGTGGGCGTGAGCGAGGCGTTGGATATCGCGTTGCGCGCGTTGCTGAACCCGGGCGATGAGGTGATCTATCACGAGCCGTGCTATGTGAGCTATTCGCCGAGCGTGGCGCTCACCCACGCGGTGCCGGTGGCGGTGGCTTGCCGTGCGGAAGATGGGTTCGCACTGACGGCGGAGGCCATCCGCAAGGCGATCACGCCGAAGTCCAAGGTGTTGATGCTGAATTTCCCGACGAACCCGACGGGCGGCACGATGACGCGCACGGAGCTCTTGCAGATCGCAGAGATCGCGCATCAACACAATCTCGTGGTCATCACGGACGAGATCTATTCCGAGCTGACGTTCGAGGGTGAGCATGTCAGCATCGCGTCGCTGCCAGGGATGAAGGAGCGCACGATTTTCCTGCATGGTTTTTCCAAGGCATATGCGATGACGGGTTTCCGCATCGGCTATGCGTGCGGCCCCACGGACCTCATCGAGGCGATGATGAAGATCCATCAGTACTCGATGTTGTGCGCGAGCATCATCAGCCAGGAAGCGGCGCTGGAGGCGTTGAAGAACGGCGAGCCGGACACGGTGGAGATGCGTGAGCATTACCGCCTGCGCCGGAATTACATCGTGAATGCGCTGAACAACATGGGACTCAAGTGTCATCTGCCGCGCGGATCGTTCTACGCGTTCCCGTGCATCCAATCCACAGGCATGGGCTCGAAAGAGTTCGCCGTGAAACTGCTGGAGCAGGAGAAGGTGGCGTGTGTTCCGGGCGGGGCGTTCGGCGTGAGCGGCGAAGGCTTCCTGCGCTGCTGCTTCGCGACGGCGTTCGACCAGATCGAGATCGCGGCGGAACGCATGGCGCGGTTCGTGAAGAAGAATTCGCGGTAAGGGTTTCGCAGGTTGCCAACCCGCGACACGGCAGACTGCCAGTCTGCGCTACCGGGCTGATTTTCATTGTTTGCAAACGGCCGGTTTTCCCTAGAATCCGTCGCATAATGCGGCGATTAAATGAGTTGTTGGATAACAACCGCCTATGGGCGGAGGGTGTCCGGGCACAGGACCCGGATTTTTTCACGCGTCTGGCCATGCAGCAGTCTCCGGAGTATCTCTGGATCGGCTGCTCGGACAGCCGGGTGCCGGCGAACCAGATCGTCGGTCTGCTGCCGGGCACGGTCTTCGTCCATCGCAATGTCGCGAACCTCGTCATCACCACGGACCTGAATTGCGTCTCGGTGATGCAGTTCGCCGTGGATGTGCTGAAGGTGAAGCACATCATCGTGTGCGGCCATCATGGCTGCGGCGGTGTGCGGGCGGCGATGGATAATGCGCGGATGGGCCTCATCGATAACTGGCTGCGCCATGTGCAGGACGTGCGGGACCGGCACCAGAAGCTGCTCGACACGGTCGCGAATGTGTCGCAACGGGCGGAACGGTTGTGCGAGTTGAACGTGATCGAGCAGGTCGCCCATGTGTGCCGCACCACCATCGTGCAAGACGCGTGGTCGCGCGGGCAGGATCTCACGGTGCACGGCTGGATCTACAGCCTGAAGGACGGGCTCATCCGGGACCTGGAGATGGTCGTGGGCAATACGGAGGAGTTCGACACCGCCTACAAAAACGCCGTGGAACACGTGCGCCGTGAAGCGGTCAAGTGAACTGAGCCGAGCCAACCAGCCATGAACCGCTACCAGTCAGCCACCAGAATGCTATGAAGTTTCTGGAGCTGAACCACGTAGCGCTGCATGTCGCGGATGTGGCCCAGAGCAGTGCCTTCTACGAACGCATCCTGAAGCTGGAGCGCATACCGCGTCCGGCGTTCACGTTTCCCGGCGAATGGTTTCGCCTGGGGGAGACGCAGGAGCTGCATCTCCTCGGGGACCGCTCGCAGCCGGTGCATTCGCATCATCGCGGCACGCACTTCGCGCTGCTGGTGGATGACCTCGACGCGTGGGAGGAACACCTGAAGGCGACGGGCTATCCCTACTTCCCGCGCAAGCCGCGGCCGGATGGCGCGTGGCAGATTTTCATCATCGACCCGGACGGGCACTACATCGAGCTGTGCACGCGACCGGGGGTGGTGTGAGCCATGAAAACAAACGAGGACGCCGACGCCGGGCTTGATAATCTCCGCGCTTATTTGGGTGGAGTGTTGCTGGCGTTGGGGATAATCGGTTTTGCTCTGGGCTTCTTCATTCTGCTGCTGATCGAACCGATGGGCGGATTTGCCGTGGGTAACTGGAACGGCGATTCACCCCAGCCGACCGCAGCCCAAAAGGAAACAGCGATCAAACGCGAATACGAGCGCATGATCCCTTACTTCGCTTGCACCAGTATCTTCGTCTTGTACGGGGTTTACGAAGGTATGAGGGAAAAACGAGGCAGGGAATCACGCGTGTGACTCTCAGTCATTTTACCTAAACTCAGTTTCAACTTGGCCATCTTTTGCTTTGAGGCATTGGGGAGGGGTGATGGCTCTAGGTATACGTTTGGTTTTGTGAACAGCCTCAATCGCTTACGAGATCATCTGCGTCTGATTTAAGTAAGAATCTTGTCTGTTGTTTCCAACCGCTACCATCGTTGGTGAAAACCATGATTGATTTGTAATCGGCGGATTCTTCCAGCATGGCATGGACAGTGCGGTCCCTTTGTTTGCTGATGGTGATGTCGCGAAACAGGCGCGGCTCGCTCCAGCCACGGATTCCGCTCACGATCTCTTTGACCTCAGCTTTGCTCAGATCGCCTTCTACCCGCACGGTCTCCCGACTCATGAGATAGCCGACCAGCAATGCTATGGCGGTAATGGTCATCAGCAGGCGATTTACGGTGGCCGGTTTCAATGGTCGGTGGTTCGTTGAATTCCTTTGGTTGAACGCTAGTTTTTGAAGGGGATTTGTCGAGCTGTTAATTTGAAGTCGTGGCTGAACCCAAGTGCCTACCGGCGGATTTGACAGGAGGACGGGTTCAGCGGGATAGTGTGGGCATGGCTGAGGGAGCGCAAATCATCATATCATTGAGCCTATTGGTAATGGTTGTATTGGGGCTGCTTTCGATGGTGCCGGTGGATTTGCGGCGGGGGTGGCAGACTGTGGCTTTGTATTATCCGGTGGTGGGTTTGGGCTTGTTCGCGCTGTATGAGGCCGGGATTCAGGCGGAGATTCCACCGGAGAATGTGCCGATACGGATAGATTGGGCGTTCGTTCATTCGCTCATCGCCTTTATCCTCTTCACCGGCAGCAGCCGCTGG
>JAURFH010000279.1 GCA_030834415.1 Verrucomicrobiota bacterium
ACGAGATCACCGTGGTGGCGGCTCCGAAATCAGCTCGTGACCAAGCCAAACCGGTAAAGCTGGTGAAGGCGGAAGCGGACTTCTCGCAGAACGGCTTCCCCGTGGCGAAGGCGATCGATGGCGATGGCAAAACTGGCTGGGCCATCGCGAATCCTAAGGGCGAAGCACACGTGCAGCGCACGGCGACGTTCTACTTCGAGAAACCAGTCGGTTTCCCCGGCGGCACCGTCTTGCTGGTCCGGTTGGAGCAGAACTTCGGCAAGCAACACACCATCGGCAAGGCGCGCTTCGGCGTGGGCCATCCGATACAAGATAACCGGCCCATCGAAGTGCGGCGTCAGGGGGCGATTGATACGGCTTTCACGGCTTGGCTGAAAGCGGAGCAAGCGCGGAACGTAGAATGGCAAATCCTGAAACCCGCCCAGCTCAAAGCGAACTTGGCTTACCTCGCCGCGCAGCCGGACAATTCGGTCTTCGCTTCTGGTGATCAATCCAAGAGCGACACCTACGAACTCACCGTGAAAGCCCCGGCGGGCACTACCGCTCTGCGGCTCGAGGCCCTGCCAGATGACCGCCTCCCTGCCCACGGACCTGGCGCCACCTTCTATGAAGGCACCAAAGGCGACTTCTTCCTCAGCGAATTCACCGCCGAAGCGAATGGCAAGCCGATCAAGTTCGCCACGGCTTCACAGAGCTACGGCAAGCTCGGCATCGGCGGCGGTACTGCGGTAGCGATGAACTGCATCGACGGTGATGCTCAATCCGGTTGGCAGGTCAGCGGACGTCAGGGCGAGCGCAGCACCGCAGTCTTCAACTTGGCCGAGCCTTTGACAAAAGTGGGCGAGGTGAAGATCAAGATGCTCTTCGAGAAGCATTACGCCTCTCCACTCGGACGTTTCCGCTTGGCCGCGACCACGGACAAAACGACCGCCGTCGCGCGCGACTTGGATGAAGCCACGGAGCGCTTGCTGGCGAAGCCGGAAGCGCAACTGACAAAGAGCGAACGGGCAGCCTTGCAGGCGGCGTTCCTGATGAACACACCCGGACTCGACAAAGAGCAGGCCGAAATCGCGAAGCTAAAAAGGAACGAGCCTTCCTTCCCCACGAGCCTGGTGATGAGGGAAAGACCGTCAGAGAATCCACGCATCACCCACCGCCATCACCGGGGCGAGTTCCTGCAAGTGAAGGAAGAAGTGAAGCCGGGCGTGTTCGACTTCCTCAATCCCCTGCCCGCCGATGCACCCAAGAACCGCTTGGGTTTCGCGAAATGGCTGGTGTCTCCCGAGAATCCACTCACTGCGCGTGTGACCGTGAATCGCCAATGGGCCGCGTTCTTCGGTACCGGTCTGGTCCGCACCACCGGCGACTTTGGTTTCCAAGGCGAGCTGCCGAGCAATCCACAGTTGATGGACTGGCTCGCCGTTGAGTTCATGAAGCAAGGCTGGTCCATGAAGAAGCTGCACCGCCTCATCGTGACGAGCGCGACCTACCGGCAGGACTCCACGGTGACTCCGTCATTGCTGGCCGCCGATCCTGAGAATCGTCTGCTCGCCCGTGGTCCGCGCGTGCGCTTGGAGGCCGAGCTCATCCGTGACACCGCCTTGAAAGTCTCCGGCCTGCTCACTGACAAGCTGGGCGGCCCCAGTGTGTATCCACCGCAACCCGCCGGAGTCACCTCCGAGGGCACTTACGGCAAGTTGGCGTGGAAGACGAGCGAAGGCGAAGACCGCTACCGTCGCGGCCTCTACACCTTCACGAAACGCACCGCGCCTTTCGCCATGTTCAATACCTTCGACGCCCCAAGCGGCGAAGCGTGCGTGGCCAAGCGCGATGTCTCGAACACTCCCTTGCAAGCACTAACCCTGCTGAACGATGTCGTGTTCTTGGAAGCCGCCCAGGAACTCGGCCGCCAATGGGCGAAACAAGACGGCCCCATGGAGGCAAAACTCCAAAAGCTGTTCCAGCAATGTCTCACCCGCCCCGCCACCAAAGATGAGTTGGCCAGCTTGAAAAAGTTTTATGAAACGCAACGAACCCGGCTGGAGTCCAAAGAACTGGACGCGACTGAACTGAGCGGGAACAAAGACGGAACGGTGGAACAAGCCGCGTGGTCGATCGTAGCGCGGGCGTTGTTGAACCTGGACGAGATGGTCACCAAGAGCTAAAGCCATGAATTGCCAATCTTACTTACTGCGGAACGAACATCCGGAGCTGGTCTCACGCCGGTGGTTCTTCAAGGAATGCGGCATCGGCTTGGGCAAGCTGGCCTTGGCCGGTCTGCTCACCAATTCTTTCTCGCGCAATGCAGGCGCAGCTCCCCTCGCCGAAAATCCGCTCGCCCCGAAGCAGCCTCATTTCAAACCGAAAGCCAAACGGGTCATCCACCTCTTCATGGCCGGAGCACCCAGTCAGCTTGATCTCTTTGATTACAAGCCGAAGCTCGTGGAATACGAAGGCAAACCGATTCCGCCCGAGATCATCGGTGGCCAACGCTACGCCTTCATCCGTCCGGACGCGGCGGTGATGGCCCCGCGTTTCAAATTCGCCAAACATGGTCAATCCGGCGCCGAGATCTCCGAGGCCCTGCCGCATCTGGCAAAGATCGTGGATGACATCTGCTTGGTGAAATCCGTGCATACGGACCAATTCAACCACGCACCCGCCCAGATATTTTTCAACACCGGTTTCTCCCAGCCGGGCCGTCCCAGCTTGGGTTCGTGGGTCACCTACGGCTTGGGTTCGGAGAGCCAGGATTTGCCGGCCTATGTCGTCATGTCCACCGGCAGCGGCATCAGCGGCGGCTCGGCGAACTGGTCGAGCGGTTTCCTCCCGACAATCTACACCGGCGTGCGCTTCCGCAACGAAGGCGATCCCATCCTGAACGTATCGAGCCCCAAAGGCGTGGACGCAAAGCTGCAGCGTGACTCACTTGATCTCGTCGCCGAGCTGAACCGCAAACGTCTCGGTGCCGCAGGCGACCCTGAGATCGCCACGCGCATGGCAGCGTATGAGATGGCCTTCCGTTTGCAGACATCAGCACCCGAATTGATGGATTTAAAGAGCGAAAGCAAAGCGACGCTCGAACGCTACGGCTGCGACCCCGACAAGCCTTCTTTCGCCCGCGCCTGCCTGCTGGCCCGCCGCATGATCGAGCGTGGCGTGCGCTTCGTGAACATCTATCACGAAGGCTGGGATGCCCACAGCGATGTCGTGGGAAATCACACGCGCAACGCCAAAGCAACCGATCAAGCTTCTGCTGCGCTGGTGATGGATCTGAAAGAGCGCGGCCTGCTGGATGACACACTGGTCATCTGGGGCGGCGAATTTGGCCGCACACCGATGGTGGAGACAAATCCCGCGCTGGGCCGCAGCCTTGGGCGCGACCATCATCCTTCTGCATACACGATGTGGATGGCCGGTGGTGGCACCAAGCCCGGCATCTCGCATGGAGTCACTGATGAACTGGGCTTCCACGTGGTGGAAAAACCGGTTCACACTCATGATCTGCAAGCCACCATCCTGCACTTACTGGGCTTCGATCACGAGCGGTTGACCTACCTGCATCAGGGGCGCCAGTTCCGCCTTACCGATGTACACGGCCACGTGGTGAAAGATTTGCTGGCCTGAGCAAGTCCCACATCCGTTCACACGCTTCGACGCATTACAAAAAAATTTCTCATAATTTCCGTACCGCGTATTGACATAACCGGCAGTTTGTCGTGATGTCGCGCGCCATGAACTGGATACTCATCGGGGTGCTGGTTTACATCGTGATCCAACTCGTCATCGGCCTGCTTGTTTCACGCAATATCGAGAGCGAGGAAGATTATCTCCTGGCCGGCAGAAGCCTTGGGGTGGGCCTCGCCACTTTCAGCATATTCGCCACCTGGTTCGGCGCCGAGACCTGCATCAGTGCCGCCGGCATGTTCTATGAGGAAGGTTTCTCTGGCGGAGCCATTGACCCGTTCGGTTACGGGCTATGCATCCTGTTTCTCGGGGCGGTCTTCGCGATCCCCCTTTGGCGACGCAAGCTCACCACGCTCATCGACCTGTTCCGCCAGCGCTACGGCATCGTGGTGGAACGCGCCTCCGTATTGCTTATCGCGCCCACCTCGGTCATCTGGGCAGCTGCGCAGGTCCGGGCATTTGGCGAAGTCATCAAGAGCATCTCCAACTCCGCCGTGAGCGTGGAGGTCGCCATCCTGATCGCCACTGCCGTCGCCATCACTTACACCGTCTCCGGCGGCCTCAAGGCCGACGTGATGACCGACCTCGTGCAAGGCGTCGTCATCATTGTCAGTCTCATCATCGTCTTCATCGCCGTGATTGCCCGCACGCCCGATCTGGCTGCCACAATTCAGGAGATCGAACC
>JAURFH010000280.1 GCA_030834415.1 Verrucomicrobiota bacterium
TTTCCGCAGCGGGCGCAGGTTTCAATCCCTCCGCCTCAAGCTTCGCCAGAATGTAGCTGTCTATCGGTTGATGGCCCCACTGGGCGTCCTTCACCTTGGGCAAGGCTGGCTTCTGTATCGGTTGCCACGCCCAATGCTCCGAACGCCGTTTCTCCAGATCAAACGCCTCCACCTTGCCCGCCATTTTCGGAGCCGCCTCTTGCGGCCAGGGCAAACCCTGCTTCACCCATTGCCGGAGATCTTCCACCTCTGCCGAAGTCAGTTGCTTCTTCGGCGGCATCTGCATCTCGGGGTCCGTGTATTCCACCGCCTTGATGAGCAGGCTTTTAGCCGGATCACCCGCCACCACCACCGCCCCGGCATCACCACCGCGCAAGAATGCTTCCCGTGAGTCCAGATACAGCCCGCCCTTTACCTTCTCCGAGGAAGTGCTATGGCATTTAAAGCAATTTTCCGCGAGCAAAGGCCGCACCCGCTTCTCAAAGAAATCCAATTGCTCCGCCGAGAATTCAGCCGCCGTCAATGAAAGCCCGGCCCCCCATCCAAAAAGGGTGGCTGCTAAAAGTGCTTTCGTCCAAAAGCTCATCGGTGCTGAAACGGTATGATAATCTGCCGCCGCCACTCCATCAAGGTCGCGGGCTTACTTCATCGGCTTGCCTGCGAGTGGTGTTCCGTTCGTATCGAGGATCTGAAAATGGTGGATGCCATGGTTCTTCTCATCCTCATAGGTCCACACGATCTTCTTGCCTGGCGTCACTTCGGTCAGCTTCACGCCCTTACCCCGGCTGCCATAGCTGGTGATCACCGTGTTCCCATTCGGCAGTCGCTGCCCGCCACAGGCATCCTTGATCAACGGCGCAGGCAGGTCGTCATTCGTCAGCTGCCACACGGTCTTGCCTTGTGGATCCACCTCGATGCTCATGTTGCCGTAGGTGCAGTTGATGACTGTGTTGCCGTTCGCCAACCGGATCGCGGTGAAAGGCCAGTTCGGCGTCTTCACTTCCCACACGATCTTGCCCGTCTTGTCATATTCCCTCACCACCTTATCGAGCAGTTGTGGCACAAGGTAATTTCCATTCGGCAACTTGCGGGACATGCGGCTCTGCATGTGAAAATTGGTCAACTGGCACTGGATGGGGAACTCCACCTTGATCTCGCCTTGCCGGTTCACTTCGAGCAAACGCGGCTTGGGACCGGCCTCGGTTAACAATAGGTTGCCATTATCGAGTTGCTCGACCGTGTTCACCTCTGCCTGCGAGCCCTTGAACTCGAAGACCTTGGTACCATCGCGCTTCACTTCCACCACCGCACCGCCCGGATATTCTTTCCCTTTGGAGACCGCCATCAGCACGTTGCCATTCGGCAACACCCAGCCATCTCGTGTATTCGCCGGATACGTCCACACCACTTTGCCTTCAGCAGACATGATGTAAGTCTCCGCCCCGAACGCGATGAACGAATGCGTGATGTCCGATTTCGGTGGCACCCACGCTGGGGCAGTTGCCTCCTTGGGAGCCGCCGCCAGCAAAGCCCAACGCTTCTGGGTCGCTGCCGTATCAATGCTGCCTGCCACGGAGAAATCATCCAGCGTCACATGTCCCCAGCTTCCCTTGTGCGCATCCACCACGCGCAGAAAAACCTTCTTCCCTTTCAGACCGGTCAGATCCCAATTCACTCGCTGCATGACCTCGGCGTTGTTCCCGCTGGCGCGTTTCAACACGCCGCCGCTCTGCGCATCCACCAGGGCCACATAGGTCTCCAGATGTTTGCCGCCACCCACCAGGAATGACGCCTTGTTTCCTTCCACCGTGAAGACCGGCGATTCCACCACTCCGGTTTGGGCATCATCACCGCGATCTCCTTTTTCCGGCTCCAGCGTTGTCAAAAACCACTTACCCTGTTTGTTGTAAGCCGCCTTGTTGAGCTGATGATGAAACTGCTCCCGGCTGTTGATCAAAGCGGTGAATTTGCCTTCCACCACCCGCCAGCCTTGCAGATCACCGCTCTCAAAATCAAAGCGCAACCCACCCAACGGTTCCTGAGGTTTGTAGATATCACTCTCATTGACTGCCTGTTTCACCACTACCGGCTTGGTAAACTCTTTGACTTCTGGTCGCTTGGGCGCCGTCTCAAAAAATCTCGCGCCTGCACCGATAACATCATAGTCCCCCAGTTCACGTCGTCCCTGCTCCACGAGCTTCTGCAAGCGGGCCACGATCTCGGGATGCGCACTCGCAACATTATGTGATTCGCCGGGATCTTCCTCTATCTGATACAGCTCCGTCTCTTTCACTCCATCGCCATGAAAACGTCCACTGAACCCCGTCCATTTGGGAAACTCCGGCCGTGGCCGCACCAGCTTCCATGGCCCCGAACGCACCGCCTGCAAATGCGTGTAGGAATAGTAATAGATGGCTTCGTGTGGAGATTTGGCCTCCGCATCGTCAGAAATCAGTGCTCGAATATCTCTTCCATCCAGCGTCACCTCTGGCAGCTTTGCACCACTCAGCGCTGCAAAGGTCGGTAGCAGATCCATCGTGGAGGCGATTTCCTTCGTCACCTTGCCTGCCGGAATCTTCCCCGGCCACCGCATAACACATGGCACCCGCAAGCCACCATCCCACGTCAGCATTTTGTATCCCCTCAGCGGATCAGCATGACCGGAATGGTTGCGCGGGATGAACGCTTTGCCTTTGGGGTCCATGCCACGCGTCGTTTCCACCCACGGACCGTTGTCCGAAGTGAAGACAACAAGCGTATTCTCATCCAAGCCAAGTTGCTTGAGCGTCTTCAAGATTTCACCCGTGCTCCAGTCCATCTCCTCAACGGCATCACCGAATGGACCGCCCTTGCTCTTCCCTTTGAACCGTTCGCTCGCGCCCAAAGGGATGTGCGGCATGTTATGCGCCAGATAGAGGAAGAACGGATTGCCCTTGTGCTCGCGGATAAATTGCACCGCCTCACGGGTATAGTCCTGGGTGATATTGTCCCAAGATTCCACTTTATCTTGCACCACGGTTTCATTGCGCAACAGCTGGCTGCGAAACGGCGTGTCCCCCACCTCCACAGTGAAGCCGTTGTAGAGCGGGGTGCCGTAAAAATAATCAAATCCCTGCGCGTTCGGCATAGTAGCCGGATCCCAGCCCGTAGCCGTGCCGCTCTTCTTCTCTCCCTGATGCCACTTACCGATGCACGCCGTCGCATAACCCGCCGTCTTCAACACTTCCGCGATGGTCGTCTCTTTGGGGTGCAAAACGGTATGCTGCAGCTTGCGATTGCTCGGCTCACCTACTCGAATGGGATAACTGCCGCTCAGGAACGCCGCCCGGCTGGGACCACACACCGCCTGGGCATAAAAACTTGTGAACTTCATGCCCTCCTGCGCCATCCGGTCCAAGGCAGGTGTCTTGATCAGCGGACTGCCAAAGCAGCCCAAATCCTGATATCCCAAATCGTCCGCCAGAATGACGATGAAATTCGGCTGCTGGGCAGCAGATAGTGACCAGCCGGAAAACAACCATGCGCCCGCCAGCCAAAGAAGTATGCGAAGATGTTTGCTCATGTGTTTTGCCTGTTTCCCCAGCATGCCCTATTTCCCGGCGTTGTCATTGAGCCTTTGCAGAAAATAATTAAGCTTTTGCGTCACCACCGAAAGCCGTGCTCGTGAAAGTACTTGTTTAGTGCGGTAAGGCATAAAAAACCACGATCGAAGGTAGCACCTGATCATCACCCATCACCACAAGATTGCACTTTTCCAGCAGCTTATCATAATCGATATCAATGCCCGCCAACCGTCATGTCGCATTGCTTATCGAGACATCGCGCGCCTATGGTCGCGGGCTGCTTCAGGGCATCTCCCGTTTCATCCGTGAACACCAGCATTGGACGGTCCGACTGCAAGACCGTGGTCTGAACGACCCGCTACCCGAATGGCTGCATCGCTGGCCGGTGAATGGCGTGCTGGCCCGCGTGGAGGCCAGGCAGCTTGAAGATCAATTGCTACGTCTCAAGAAACCCGTCCTCAATCTCTGTGGCAGTTGGACCGGCTCGCGCCTACCCGTGCTGGATACGGACGATGAAGCCGTCGCCAAACTGGCTTTCGACCACTTACGCGAGCGCGGCTTTCGCGAGCTCGCCTGGTGCGGCTTCGGTGCCACCGGCTGGTCGGAGGTACGGGAGAAATGTTTCGCCAAACTTTGCGCAGAAGCTTCCCTGCCCTGCCACATCTATCATCCGCCGCGCAAACCGCTCCAGGCACTGACGCTGGAAGTCGAGCGTCAGGGCATGCGTCACGAGGCCCATCTCGAGCAATGGCTTAAATCCTTGCCTA
>JAURFH010000281.1 GCA_030834415.1 Verrucomicrobiota bacterium
ATGCACCCAGTCTCCTGCAACACGGGCTGGACAAGGTTCCGCAGGAAGTGGGAGCAGACATCCTGCTTGGATAGGTCACCCCCCACATACGAGAGCAACGGGTCCGCCACCAGCACATCAAGTTTGAGCCGCACGATGATCTTGCGGCACAGGTCCACGAAGTCCTTGCCCGTCTTGCTCGCCTCGGTGAAGAACCGCAGGTTCTCCCGGCACAGCGCGCGCTCCTCGCCCGTCAGCATCATCCCACTCGACACTCCTTGAAAAGCCTCCGCAAGGTCGCCCATATCGCACTCCGCTTGGACCACGCCGATGCGGAGAGGTCGGATGACAGGGATGCCGAACAACTCCCGTCCCACCGCCCACGAAGTTGCCATCTGCATGACGAACGATGACTTTCCAATTCCAGACTGGCCCGTGACAAGAAGGCTTCCACCTCGGCAAAGGTACCGACCATGACCAATGACATGGTTCGGGTCGTTCTTCGTGTCGTATGTCTCAAGCGTGTCTGTACGGATTTCATCGGGAGCATCCTGCCCTTCCCGCCAAGCGATGAAGGCATCCCAGTCCTCCGCGCCGACATTGAAGGCGATGATGCGTTGCTCTTTCTCGCCACGCTTGACCCCGCCAAGGCGGGACCAACGGGACGGGTTCTTGTTCTGCGGGTCGGGTTCATGGTCGGCTAGGTATTCGTAGATGGTGTTGCGGCGTTCCTCCCATTGGGTCTTGTCGGCGGCATCGACCCGCACCCAGGCGTGGATGGACTTGCCGCCGGAGTCCACCAGCAGGCTGATGGGCAGGTTGGACTGCTGGAAGATGCCGATCTGCTCGTCCTTGGACTTCTTATCGAACTCGACCAAGACATGGCGATACGAGGCCACGGCGGAGTCAGTCCCCGTGAAGTCATCCTTGGCGAACGGGTTGATGCGTATCCAAGCCCCCTGCTCGGACTCGGCAAAGTGCTTGCCCTGCTTGGCACCGGGGCCGAAGAACTTGGTCAGCCATTCCGACCTCTTGAGGAAGATGCCCTTCGACGCAGGGTAGAACCTGCCGTCCTCGGACTGCCCAGCCTCGTTGGTGATGCAGATCACATCCTCGTCCTTGAAGCAGTTGAGCAGGACATCGGCGGTCGAGTACGGGGTCTGGTTGTCCACCATCTGGGCCAGCACCGTGGGGTCGAACACGAAGCGACCGTTGGCCCCGACCTTGCGTTCCTTCCCGGCAGTGAGCCAGCCCTTCGGCTTCTCATGCGGCTTGACGAAGGCATCGTTCAACTTGTGGCGGAGTTCCTTCTCGCCCCACGGCGGGGAGCAATGAGACTTGTTCCACTCGTTCAGAAGCGTCCAGGCATCATCGTAGCCGAGGTCGAACCCGTTGGCGAGGATGCTGGCGGCGCGGTAGGTGGCGGGATGACCCCCCTGCCCAGAGTTGGCGGGAGGAAGTTTGGCGAGGTAAGCCCTCGCACCCGTGATGCGGTCTTGGATGGTCATTTGGTGGCTTGGTTCAAAATGTATTCGTGCGAATAGCACACACGATCTGCATGAAGGTGAGAATAAGAACTTTCTTCGGTCTTTTTTTGGAAAGGGTGACGGTTTTTGTAGTCCTGCCTATTTCGTTTATTTTTTGATGTAGGTTTCCAGTTTGGAGACTTCTCCCTGTATTCTCCAATTCTAGGGTGGGCCGTTTTAGAAAAGTACCTAAAACCACGCTCGACATAATACCTAGCAACAACATCCGAAAGACGAACACCAATCCCAAGACCTTGGAAATCTGGAAGAACAACAGTTCGATGACCTCTGTATGCGTTCTTAACAGTACCAGATGGCATGGCTATTGCTGAACAAAAACCAACCAAAGTTTCATCCCAATATGCGCCGTAACATTCTGCTGATTGGTTCATTTCACCGTCTAGATAGTGATGCTTCCCAAAGATACTCCACAGTCCTTTGTCACATCGTTCAACTCGAAGAACAACTGGTTTGCGAAAAAAACCCTGTTGGATCACCTGTCCTTTCTGCACATCGAAAACCCAATCGGGCTTCAACCATTCGATGATGTCGTAATGGCATGAGGAAAAAACGACTCCCTTGATGCCTTCCTTTCTGATGTAACGCTGAATAGCGTTTGAACAACTCTTTGCGACATTCCTATCTACTACGGATGTGAACTCATCAAAGGAAGTGTTTTCGGCAAGCATAGCCGCCATGTTTGCACGAAAAGCCTCCCCATTTGAAAGCACATGGAACGGCCTGCACCAAGACGGAACGCTATTGAGGCCAACAGCCATCAGTTTTTCAAAATCAACCTGGGATGCTATTGCCTTTTTGTGATCCCATTCGCGTTCTTTCGTGATGCCGAAGTTTTCCCTCAACAGCGTTGTCTTTCCAGACCCAGATGGTCCAACAATAAGACCTATCGACCAAGAACCGTCCCGTTGGGGCGCGTTAAACTCTGGGACATCAAATGTAGATGTTCCGTCAAACTTGTAATCAAAAGGACGACAGGCATCTAGGAGCCTATCATCAACTTGAACTGTGATGGTTTTTTTCATGGTGGCGAGGCGGACTTTGCCCGCGCCAACCACGCCGTCAACCGTAAAAGGTTATCATCGTGATCCGACCCTTCACCTCGCGCCGCAGACGCACCGACTTCAGTTTCCCGGCCTTGACCAACTGGTTCAAATGCCGCCTAGTCTGCGACCTCTGCAAACCGAAGTGCTTTGCCCAGCCAGCCACATCCAGATACCCGGCGGGCGGCTCCTGCTTCGTCCGATTGCGAAGGTTGGCAATCTCCTCCAGCAGACGCTGGGCTTTTACAGCGGTAGTTTCCATGTGTCAGAGAAATCGTGGATGTGCAGTTTCGGGTGCAAGGACAACTCGTTGTACTCGCCGTACACGAAGCCCTGCGACCAAGCCAGCGTACTGACGCGCGTGTTGGCGTATTCCATAGCCCCCCGGCGGGTCAGCGTCCCGACCGAGATGCCCAGCGAAGGCGTGAAGGTGCGACCAGCCTGGATGCTCGCCTTGTGCGTGTGGGCGAAGATGACATTTCCATAGACCCCCGCCATGTCCCGCGCCGAGTTCTCGTTGTAGATCGTACCGTGGGTGAAGGTGTAGTTCGCCAACTTGTAAGCCTGCCAGACCCCGGTGTAGGGGATGAGGTTGGCGTGTAGTTTGAGGCAGGCGGCTTCGATGGCCTCGATGCTCGTCTCCGCCGCCATCGCCCGCAGTTCGTTGTTGCTGTTGCGGTCACGCCACAGGCGCGCCTCATGGTTCCCGCAAAGCACCGTGGTGCATTGGAGGTTGTTGAGAAACTCGATGCCCCCCATGAGGTCCGGCTTGATGGCATCCCCCTCCCCACTTGAGCCGCCCATGAAGGGCGACATATCCGTGAAGTCCCCGAGGTGGATCACCTCATGCGGGCGGTACTGTTCCCGGAACCGAAGCACCGCCTCGACCGCCAAGGGGTCGGCGTAGATGCCGTGGGAGCAACCCACCGCCATGAACCGCCGCCAGGGGGACACGATGTTCATGCGCGCAACTTCTTGACCACCTTGTGCTGGTACTCGGGGACGGTGCGGTGCTTGCGGGGCGATGCCTCATCGACCGCCAACAGGATGGCGACGGCCTCCTGCGGGCTGAACGAGACATGGATGTTGCGGGCGACCCCCTGCCCCAGCACCCGGCGAAGCAGGGCGATGCCTTGCGTGTACCGCTTGCCCTTGACCCTATCGGGTTTTAGGAACGGGTGGGAGGGCGGATGGGAAAAACCGGGTGAACTGTTTGTCATGGAGTTGCCAGAAGTGGATGGGCTTGTGCTTGATGTGGGGGTAGACTTCGGACATCCACTTCCACAGTCGGTGATCCCAGCAGAACCAGTTGCCGCCTTCCCAATGGTCGGCAACGAACTCGGGGTTCTCGACCTTGCCGTTCTCGTAGACGGCGAACAGGGCGTGGCGCGGGACTTTATCACGGTAGGCTTCAAGGGCTAGGGGGGGCTTCATTTGATGCGCGGCTTGTATCCGATTTCGAGGAACAGGGCATCCCGCATACGGCGGGCTTCCTCGATGTCCTTGGACAACTTGCGGAACTGTTTCTTCCCGTCAATAACCCAAGCCACATACCAGGTCTGGGAGTTCTGGGTCTTGAACAGGTTGCGGTTGGGGTTGTTGGCTACCCGGTCAAAGTAGTTCTCATCCACCGGGGGGGTGCCGTAGCCGACATTCATCAAGGCGAGAACTTTCTCGACGGGCATCCCAAGGGACTTGGCGCGCTCGTTGACGGTGGCAGAGTATTCGGCGGTGGCTAGGGAGCC
>JAURFH010000282.1 GCA_030834415.1 Verrucomicrobiota bacterium
ATCGGAGACAAGTCGGTCATCAACTCCGAGGAAGGCTACCGCATCATCAGCGGCGCCAAGCACAAGCTCTACGGTCCCGACGGCAAGCTGCTCGGGATCTTCGACACCCAAACCCAAGCAGAAAGGAAAGCAGATGCCACTCAAGCAAGGCTACAGCCAGAAGTCGATCAGCAGCAACGTCCGGCGCGAGATGAAGGCCGGCAAGCCGCAGAAGCAGGCCGTGGCGATCGCGCTCTCGGTCGCACGCAAGGCCGAGAAGAAGGCAGGCAAGAACTCGGGGCGGTTCGACAAGAGGGGGATGTAAGGTTCATGCCGGAGGGGGAGGTTGCTACAGAAAAACAAGTTGCCGAAGGACTTCCCAGGCGTGCATCGTTCGAGGCCCAAGGAGTTACAAGGGATGAGAACGGGAACATCTTCTTCAAAGGCAAAGAGCCGAAAGACTGGTCTCCAAAGGACTTTGAAGACTACGGCAAAGCATTCGGCGTCCAAAACCTTGGCCCTCTTTCTCCAATCGTCGAAGTCCCCTCGGACGTGGCTGGAGCTGTTGCGAGAATACCCGGCGGCCTCGACGGCAAGTTCACATACTACGACCTGCTCTGGCTGAAAGCCAATCCGGTCGATGTCGCCAAGCTGCCGGAAACTACGCACGCCAAGCTGACGGCCAAGCTGGCGTCCACAATGTCACCGACACCTGGTGACAAGGTCGCCAGCTTCAATTCGATCGTGTTCGGGATGCTGTCTCCGAATGCACCGTTGCTTCCTAACGAGATGGGACAGGCTCGTCTTCGGTTCGGTTCAATGGACGAGATCCGCAAGTTCGCGGAGTTGTATCCTTCCAATCCAACGCCCGAAAACCTCAAGGCGCTGAACGAGCGCTTCAAACGGCAGCTTGGATTTATTGCGGCAGGAAAGGGTGGTCTCGGGATACCAATCACCGCCGACATCACCAACATCGCAAACGCGGCCAGGTTGTTCGTGAAGAACCCAGACTTCTTCGTGAAACGGCCCAACGAATCTTGGGCCAACTTTGTCGACAAGCTGACGACTCAGGTCAAAGGGTTCGGCACCAAGACAGGATCGTTCGGATCGGTGTGGCAGGACCCATTCAATGCCTCGATCTCGGCCATGGATCGACACATGGCTAGAATCTTCGGACAAGAGCTGCTCGGGAATCCTGAGCTTCGCAAGCGCTTCGATGGCATCGTGGTCGACCGCTTCAATTCCCTACTGACCAAAGCGAAGGACGTTTCCTCGCGGTTCAATCGGAAACTCAAGACGGCAGAGGCCGCGCAGGCTCGAATTGAGGAGAAGAACAAAGGCAATGACGAGCTGATCAAACAACTCAAGTCAGCAAGCCAGAAGAAAATCGAGAAGATCAAGGCCGACATGGCATCGGAACTGGATGCTCTTCCAGACCCATCCGCAACCAAGGCCAAGACCATCGATGACGTGCTTGGTCAGGCTGAGATCTATGGCGTGGACAGGGTGCAAAAGTTCGTCAACGAGGCGGTGTTTGCTGCCATGGGGAGTCGGAAGGCAACGCTGCTTGCCAAGAAGGGTGGGATCAACCCGAATGCACCGGAGCACATCAAAGGGATCAACTGGATTGAAACGCCGGCTGACTTCCAGGTGATGTCAGACGCATACCGTTCCGCACTTGAGATCAACGAGCGCCGAGCCGGAGAGCTCGGGATTGCCGTTTTCCCGGCGCAATGGACCCTTTGGGACCGCATCAGGCAGCGTGTTGAACCGCACGAGGTGATGTTCCCTGGGCTTGAAAAGCTGCCCGCCCTAAACGACCGCCAGTTGGCCGATGCCTACAAGGCAAACAAGGTCGCCGGGTACATGAGCACGCCCGAGGCTGGTAGGAAGTGGAAGCGCAGCCAGATCGACTCGCCTTCCCGGCTTGCTTACTTCATGCCCTCCGACACCGACTACCTCTCGGCGGTGCAGAAGGGCGACACCCAGGCAGCGCAGCGCATGGTCGATGAGGCTGCGAAGGCGGCGGGGTACACCGTCGGGCCTGTCTACCACGGCACGCCCACAGGCGGGTTCAACGTGTTCGACAAGCGGATGCGTGGCGAGACCTCGGGCGTGTCCCGTCAGGCGTTCTCGTTCACCACCAACCAGAAGGCTGCGGAGAACTACTCCAAGCGGCTGGGTGACGAGGCCGTGCGATTGGATGCAGGCCTGCGCGTTGCCAACGACGCCATGCGCAGGTTCGACGATGACGTGGCTGCGCAGGAATACTTCTCGTCCAAGGGCTACACCTCGGTCGAGGACGGGATGCTGCCGGAGTTCGATTGGGGTGCCATTGAGGACGTGCCGGAGTTCATCAAGGAACTGCGCGGCTATGCAAAGGACCTGAAGCCGATCAATCCCGACTTGGCCAGCAGCTTCATCGATGCTGCCAAGGTGATGTCCTCGACAAAGGCTGTGCCTGAGGTGAAGCGTGTCTTCCTGCGCATTCCTGAAAACGCTCCCGTTTTCCAAGCCACACCGAGCACGCTCGGGATGGTCATGCGCGACTTCAGCGCGGAACGGGAGCCAACCAAGGCCGGCATTGTCGAGCTGCCCGACAACGAGCGGATCTACTATGTGGCCGACTCAAGTCAGGTGAAGCTGGCCGACCCTGTGACCAAGGATGCACAGGGCAACGTCATCCCGCTGTCCAAGCGCTTCCAGGCAAGCTCGGAGGACATCCGGTTCATGCCGTCCGAGTATTTAACCAGAGGGCCTGATGGTAGGGTCTATGTGCAACCGTCGGTGAAAACTGAAGATCTTAGCGGGGCGAAGGGGGCCATTAAAGGTCAAGAGCGTGGGGTCAAAGCACATGGAGCATACAGCCAAATTACAGGACAGGTTTCAATCGACCGGAATGCAATAAAGAGTCTGACAAAAGAGCAACGTGCATCTTTGATCAGACATGAGATGGCTCACAAAATAGAGACAGAGTCTGGTCTTTGGGACAAATCTGAAACTGCGTTGTGGGATCTGTGGACACGCGATAAGAATCATCCAATCTGGGATTTCATGGCTGAAACAACCGGAAGAAGCAAATTCGGAGGTGCTGAAGCTGCTGAAATTATCGCAAACCTTTACGCTGATCACTATCCCAAGGGGACGTTTACGGTTAAAGAGAGACCATATCCATATCAAAACGAGCCAGACGTTCCAGGTCCATACGAATACGCCATACCCACTCAAATCAAGGAGGTGCTTGATTCCATTGATAACAAAATCGGAATCTGGAAGAAAAAGAAGGCTCGAAAAAACATATCCGCTACGAACCCCACGCCTCAAGTCGAAGCAGGCTCTCAGCGCTTCATGCCCGACTACAGCGGCGAGCACCGTGCCCCAGGGCGCGATTCTGGCGCCCCGCTGGACAATCTGAAGGGCGTCTACCCAGACGACGTCTACGGGCCAAATGCGGCCCGCTATTACGGCCATGAGAGCGGGAGCCAAACCGACAAGGCTGCTGTCCGCATCATCCAAGCGACCAATGGCAAGCCCGATGCGCCGGTGAAGGTGTTCCGCGCCATCCCCAAGAGCATCCAGTCCAACGAGATCAACCCAGGCGACTGGATCACCACGATCAAGAGCTACGCCGTACAGCATGGCGAAGGCCCGCTTGGCGGCGACTACAAGATCCTGGAGAAGACGGTGCCCGCGGGAGACCTGTACACCAACGGTGATTCGATCTTCGAGTTCGGGTACGATCCCAAGTTCATGCCCCAGCCCGACTCAGCCATGCCCGGCGCCTACAGCTTCCCTGGCGGCTATCGTGCGCTCCCGGGCAAGGCCAAGGGCAGCCTGCGCCTCTACGGCCCTGCGGGCAGCCTGATTGGCATTGCCGCCAGCCTTGACGAGGCCCAACGAATCATCCGACGCAAGACACGCCAATGAGCAGCTACGACGCGCAAACGGCCACCACGCTGATCAACAAGCTCCGCAGGGATGTCGACAGCCTCACGCTGAAGATCGCCGTCCTGACCGACAGCAAAACATCGGGCACCAGCGGTGGTTCCGGTGTGGCCACCACCTGGACGACACGGGAGCTCAACACCATTGCGGTCGATCCGCAGGGGCTGATCCTTGAACTTGTAAGCAACACTTTCAAGTTGGCTGCCGGAAGCTACCAGATCCGGGCCATCGCGGACTTCCATCACACCCGCGAGACCCGGATGCGCATCTACGATGTGACCAACGCGGTGGTCATTGGCTACAGCGTGTCGGTCGATGTCTCCAACCAGTCCAATCAGTACCTGGACATCAACGTGCGGATCGC
>JAURFH010000283.1 GCA_030834415.1 Verrucomicrobiota bacterium
CGGTTGCAGATGTTTGCCTTGATATCTCAACCCACAGGCACAACCCACCCGCTCGGCTTCAGGCAACTGCTCCAGATTCTCCATCATCGTCTGCGTTATTAGCTCACTACTTTTGCACAGATTCGCCAGCAGCAGCGCCACACGTACACGCCGCTGGCTGCTACCGCCTTTTAGTGTTATCTGCAGCGTGGCGACCGCATCCTCTGGAAGCGAATTGAACATCTTCAGCGTTTGCTTGATCTCATCCACTGTGATTTCGGAGGCATTCAAAAACTGCTCCAAGAATTTGATTTGGTAGAGGCTATGTTTGGGTGGGGACGATGGAATGGGAGCAGAGGCGACCACCACTCCCGCTCGAACAAGGATCAGCTCGCATTGGGCTACCATTTTACGGTCAGGAGATCTCATCCCGGCTATGAGAGCAGGATGCGCATTGGTGCCGATCTGATTCAGTGCATAGGTCGCCCGACTGACCAGAGCAGGTGAAGCATTGGTCAACAGGGGGATCAGATCCGGAATAGCTGATTCCGCTTTGGGGCCCATAGCTGCCAGCCCCACACAGGCATTGAACTGCAGCACATCGACTGGCCAAGACGGGGGGATGTGTTTCTGCGGTGAAGCAGGAGCCACCTTTCTCACTTTATCTCGCAGATCATAGACAAAGGAGCGTTGCTTACGAAGGGCCAGCAGCAATGGCTCGAGCGAGGGCTCTCCGATCTTGGCCAAAGCATCAGCGGCCACCAGGTGCTGCACATAATTGGTTCCGTTCAGCTCGGCTATCCAATAGCTCATGGAGCGGTCCATGTGCTTGGGCTCATTCCACCCCAAGACAAGCACCACCATAACGCCCAGAGGAATCAGCAACAATAAGACACCTACCAGCCACCACTGCCATTTGCGCAGCCAGCGGTTACGTGTAGCCGTCTTCGGCGGTTCTTTGTTTTCCGACGCTTCCATACCACACTCCTTTTCACCATCACCCCTTTTCTCCGCGCTACCCTGACACACCACTTGTGCTACTTCAACTCCCACACTTTCACATTATCAATCGCGACTTCCTCGTCATCCTTGCCGCCCATGCGGAAAACGAGGCCGGGTTTCTTCACTTTGAAATCGGGTGAGCTGGCTTTCAAAGGTTCTTTGCCGGCAATCTGCACCAGCACTTGCTCGCCTTTATTCTCCAGCACCAAGGTGTACCACTTGCCCTTTTCAAATGAAGTCTTTGCCGTAGCCAACACCTTGCTCTTCGATTCCGGGTTCGCCTTGTCGTTATGCTCGGTGATCTGCCAGGAATTGGCAGTGATCATCACGGAGTATAGATGCCCCTTCTTCTTCAATTCTCCCGTGGCAGGATCAAACCCGATATTCCAAGTGCGGGCACCATCGAAGCGGAAATCCACCTGCACCACCACATCCTGCACCGGCAGACGATATCGGAAAGCGCCGATGTGATTATCCTTGGCCAATTGACTGGCCCGTAACGAACCATCCGCCGCCCGCAGTTTGCCGGTGTTCACGCTAAAACCCTTGGGCACAGCATCACCGGAGAAGGTTTCTTCCATCAAAGATTTACCCTTTTTACCAAGCTTCAACTCGGGCGCTTCATCGGCACAAATGGAGGAAACACTTATGACAAAGGCGACACAGGCCACGCCAAGGCGGAAGAAGTTTGGGGAGCTCATGCCACCATCCTGATGGGCCAGAGATTTTCTGTAAAGCCCCGGCTTGGCAGTCTGGCCGGCCGTTTATCGTTTCTGTTGCTTGATGGTGTTTCGCAGAACGACGATGGTCGGGCCAATCTCCCGCCAGCGTTCCTGCAAAGCACCAGGAACATACGTAGGCCCATCGTTGTGCGCACCCAATACGATGTCAGGTGCCCCGTCCCCATCCAGATCACCCACATCCATAGTGATCCAGCGACCGGAGAAACTGGCATCAAATGAGAACGCGCGGAACTGGCGATTTCCCATATTCTCCAAGTAAATGAAGCTTTCCCGTGGTGAGCGGCGATAATCTGGATAGAAAGAAATCACCGCCAGATCCTGATCGCCGTCCAGGTCAAAATCAGCAGCCATCGCTTTGTAACAACCGTTGATGGGCAGGAAAAAGGATTCCACGAACTTGCCCTTCCCTTTGTTCTGATAGATGCGTAGCCCATGATACGGGCGCATCGGCGGCACATGGCCGGTGAAGTCACCATTGTCGCCATTGCAGGCCAGGATATCCACGAGTCCATCGCCATCCACATCAGCCAGTTCTATGGTGGCCATGCCCCATGCCGGATGAAACTCGGCTACGGGCGTGACGTCAAAATCACCTTTCTGGTTGTTGATACAGACGTAGATGCCCTCACGCGCCTGGGCCATGCCAACCACCAGATCCGGCCAGCCATCGCCATTCAGATCACGCACGCGCACCGACCCAGCACCGCAGCGCTCGATGATGTCATGCTGCACATACGTGCCATCCGCCCTGGCCTCAAACCACGCCAAACGCCCCAAGATATTGCCGTAGCCACAATGGATCATATCCATGCGCCCATCACGATTGATATCCGCGAGTACCGTAGCGGCAGACCGGGGCAAGCCCGTAAGAATTTCAGCGAAACCTTCCTTGCCCTTGGCCGGGTTGCCCAACCGGATGATCTTCGCATCCAGTTCATCCGACGGTGTGTAACTGCCCATGAGGGTGAGGTACAGGTCGTCCCCCGCGAACTGAAGATCCACCGGTGGACTTGAGTTACCGATCTGGAATTCCGCCTTGCCCTTGTCATTCAGCACCATCAAAAAATTGCTCCTGCTCTCGCCGAAATAGATCTTATGCGCTTCCGTATCGATCTTCACCATAGTGGCCGATGCCCCGACGCGCTCCGGTGATGGCTCCACTTGGAAATGCTTTAAACCGACCTCGATCACCGGTTGGTTGGTGGCCAAGGGCAGCCCGACCGGAGCATTGGCGAGGTAATAAGTACAGATGGAGCGCCACTCCTCCACGCTCATCATCGGCGAGGTAGGAATGATATTGGCAGCCCGCACCCGCGGATCTAAAGCCAAGGCGTTCGTGCCACCTTCGTTCATGCCCAGCCATTCCGCCATACCAGGCAGTACTTCCATGGCCCAGGTCACCCGGTCCAGCACATCGGGTTCCGGCCGGATATGACAGGCGGAACAAACCTGCTGCGAGAGGCGTTCCCCCAAGGCCAGTTCGTCCGTCACGCTCATGGGAAAATCTGCCGACGACTTGGCCGCAGTCCCAGCCACAGAAGGAACTGTCTGCTTCTCCGACGGGCGATTCAATGCCAGCCATAAACCCAAGGCCAGACAGCCGACCACAATCACGGGCAGCCAAGGATTGCGCGGGGCGGGAGCTTTATTCTTCGGGCGCATAGGTTTGATTTCGTTTACTGGAACGTGGGGATGCTAATGAAAAAGCTCTCCGGCAGCAAAGGATTGCCACCAAAAATTATCACGTTTTGAAAGGGTATGAAGTGAACATACTGTCGCGACCAGCTTCCATGAAAAAGAAAAACGGCAGGTCAAATGACCTGCCGTTTCGAGCTGAAAAGCGGAGAGTGTAAACTCAGTCCTTGGGATTGACCGTCCACATGCCGGACTGTTTACCAGTCGCAGTGTTCAGTGTGCCCAAAGTGGCGCGGCGATTGAGCTGTTCGGAATGACCATCCAAAAACAGATAATCAAAAGTCTCAGCCCCGTGAAGTTGCTTGTTGTCCACCATTTGCGAGGTCGTCTCCGTACCAGTGTGGAATTGGGCATCGGTGCTGGTGACTTCCGCCCAGCCTTGGTTGCCCAAATAGTTCGGCGCCGCGATACGCTCAGACAGCAGTATCGTACCGCTGGGATCTTGGACCATCGTGTCATTCACCGCATGCTGGTTGCGCAGCATCATCAAGCGCGGAGCCGCATCGGCAATCGGGTCCGAACGCCATGCCCAGTTACCTCCGTTAGGGCCGGCAACACCATCTTGACCCTGGCTGAGGCACAACCCGATACCCGTGTGCATGTTCGGGTTCGGCGGCCACGAATCACCAGCTTGCAGGGTTCCGTTGTTGAAGCCGACTGTCAGGTTTCCACCGTTATGCTGCGGCATCGAGTAAGAACGACGCACGCCCTTCCATGTAGCAGAGGTCGGGCCATTGACCACCACATCCCACGCCTGGACCTTGTCGGCCGGGCAAAGCGCCCACTTGTGTACTTGGGGGGTTTGATCCGCCAAGCCGCCCGCACTAGGGTTCCAATCGATACGCCACGTGGCTTTGCCG
>JAURFH010000284.1 GCA_030834415.1 Verrucomicrobiota bacterium
TGGAGTATAGGGGCGGATAACGGAAAGAGGCATCGAGGTAGGGTCGGCACTGCGTGCCGACCTAGCTGCCTTGATGCGTTCCCAACCGCCACAACCCGTCACGGGTAGGGTCGGGACCGCGTCACGTCATAGCCGCATCGTAACCGTTCGCCGAATGGCGAACGCCAGTTAGGAGGGCATGATAAATCGTGCCCTACCCTCGGCCATCGTACGGCGGCCGGAAAACAGGCACAAAAAAGCCGCGCATGCGGCGCGGCTTCAGGGAGCTTAATGTCTAATCAACGGATCTATCAGCCTAAGGATAAAGCTGCTTCACCAACGACCGGGCGACCGCGGGAGCGTCGAATTGGGTGCGGGCGAGTTCGGCCGACCGTGCCCCCATTTCAGCTAGCTGGACTTCGGAGGCATTGAGCACGGCACGGAGTGCTTCCGAGGGGTCGGCGGCATCTCTGATGACGAAGCCTGTTTGCGGAACTTCGACGACCTCGCGGACATTGCCCGCAGCCGCAGAGAGAACGACGGGGAGACCAGCGGCGGCGGCCTCGATAGCCGAGAGCGGATTAGGGTCGAGGCGGGTGTTGAGCACGAACGCATCCGCGGCCCACAGCACTCGGCGTACTTCCTCAGGAGGCAGCTGTCCGAGCACCCGAACCGCTCCGTCTGATCCAACCGCCAGAGTCTCAAGCTGGGAACGCAGGTCCCCTTCGCCGACGAGGAGCAGCTTAGCGCCACGGCGTTCGGCGGCAGTAAGTCCCAGGAAAGCATTCGCCAGCTCGAGCACTCCCTTGCGGGCGGTGAGGGCAGAAACTTGGACGAGCACCCTACCCTCGCCCTCCAACCCTAAATGGCGGCGGGCTTCCTGACGTGACGCCGCCGACGGACGAGCGAAGAACTTGGCGTCGATGGCATTGGGCAACGTCACCACCTGGCGCGGGCTGCCGGCTTGAGCCACGGCCCATTCCGCGCTCTTGGCGTTAGGGACGGCAAAGCCATCGAAGGTGCGGTAGACGCGGCGGCGCAACCAGGCGATCAGGCCGGACTTATGAAGGACCGCGTCGGCATGCCCCTCGCTCCAGAAGAAACGGCGCGGAGGCGGAGAATAGATATTCAGGCCGGCGACGAGCATCGTCGGCGTGTTCCAAGATCCGGCCAAGATGAGCGTGTCCGGCTTCAGCAGGTTAAGTTCGGCGAGCACTCCCGGATTCAGGTGAGCATGGATACCAGTCAGCGAAGGATGGAAGCCACGGAGGACCGTATGGGCGTGGCGCATCTTGGAGGCGACATACGGCCAATGCCTACCCGGCTCCGTCTTGGCGCAATACAACACATGGAAGCGCCTCCCCGCCCGCGCCGCTTCCTCCGCCAAGGCGTCGAAGAACGCCGTGCGGTAAGGAGTCGGAATGTTGGTGAGGACGACGAGGCTCAAGCTGCGACAGAACTGGCGGATTTTCTAAGCTTGTGCTTTAACTTGCGAATGAAAGAAAAGGGTTGCTGCTTCATCCTGAGCAGGCTGATCACCTGCCGCGCCTCTAGCTGGGACTCTTCGAGCGAACCAGACAGCTGCTTCCATGAGGCATCAATGTCGTGGCGGCTTATTGCCGCATCGGCACATGCAGCCGCAACGACCTGCCGCCTATTCATGGATTCCAGCTCCTTCAAGGCCTCCGAGAGGGTTAATGAGGCGTGGCAGTTGGCCGACGTCACAATCGTATCACCAGGCCTAGATTGATGAAACCAGGCGTACCTTCCGGCATAGGCACCGGGCAAACCCGCAACCAACGTCGGCAAGCCGGCGGCCGCCATCTCGGCGGCGGCGGTGCCAACGCCTACGCAAAGCAAAGCATGTTGGCGAAGATAACAGACGAGGTCGTTGCCAGCGACGACTCCCGGCATTTCGAACTCCAGGCCCGCCTCGGCCGCGACTCTCTTGATACGCTGATACTCCGGACCTTCCCCGATCAAAATCAGTTTATGCTTAGCCCGGGCACTCTTTAACCCGGCGATGACTTCCTCGATGATTGCAGCTTTCTCCTTGGCGAACCTTGAAACCCATACGATAGCCCTTCCTTGGCCGATGACTTCAGCCGGGCTAGCTAACTTGCCCGGAAGAGGAATTGGCACAACCTGAGCATGCAGAGTGCAACCAAGGTATTCCTCGTCAAAATCCCTCTGGAAAGGCGCGCAGTAGGCCAAGCCTTTTAGCCTACAGATTTCCTGAAAAAACCTCCTTACCACACGAAAGCGACATGGCTCGATGATGGGCCAGATAAATCCGGCCAAGGCAGGACTAAGCCTGCGCAGCAACCAACCCCAGACCCCTAGCTCTAGGGCATGATTTTGATGAATAGAGACAAGCAAGACCTTGGCATTTGGATTAAGTCTTAGCTTGTCGCCAAGAAAAGTCGCCCCACCTATCGGCATGAAGGCGATACAACTACCGGTAAAGTCGGCGCCTGATTCGTCATCATAGACGATAAGCTCTGCCCCTGGGATGCGGGATATGACGTAGCCACCGGAGTAATCCACGACGATGCAACGCCGCCCAGACCTGATGGCAGCGAGCCCTAGGTTGATGAAATAAGCTTCGCCTCCTCCGATCTGCCGGGAAGCGTAAAACAGGAGCAATGGAAGTTTTGGCTCAGTCTTCATTTTGCCTAAATATTTGGAAACAGATTGCCGACAATGAGGCCAGCCCGACGATCATGGCGCTCTTTGCGATGAGACTATCCGTCATGGATGCAATCAACTGGCATGCGATTATGGCCAAGGCGGCGAGCAGCAGGAGGCCGACCGTTCGAACAGCCAACCATCTGCCTGCAGCGATTCTTGAGAGGGTGGCCAGCACCACGGCATATACTGCGTATCCGATGAGAAATCCTACTCCGGCTCCAGTCAGCCCGGCCCTTTGAGTCATGTAAGCCTGCAGCGCGACCATGAGAACAGCGGTGCCCATCTCAACCGTCACGACCACGCTCGGCTTGCTTTTGGCAATCATCCAAAATCCCAATGGCCAGGCTAACAGGCGAACAAAGATGCCCCAAGTCAGCCACTTCATCGGCAATGCCGCCGCATCGAACGACCTTGAAAACAGAAGGCTGAGAATCTCCCGGTCGAACAACAAAATAATGCCAATCAATGGTGCAGCTAAAATGACCCCGGCCGTGATTTGCTTTTCTGTCGTCTTGAGGGCGTCTTCTTCGCTCGTCGTAGATGCGACCCTAGGAAAAAAGTCGGCGCCCATGGATGCGAACACAAAGCCAGGCAGGCTGCCGGCTATGGCGTACGCCGCCTGATAAAGTCCTGCCGCCTCTATGCCCTCCAGACGGATAATTGCCATGCGAACAAGGTAGGTCGACAACTGGCTTGCCCATCCGACGACCATCAGCGCTCCCCCTATTTTTACCAGGGCGTCCAGATGGGCTCTTTCAACGCTTCCGTGCGACGACGGCGCACAATGTATTCGCGCAGCTCTCCATAACATGGCAGCAGGCACGGCTGCAGCCAAAAGAATCGCGAGCGCGACACCTGTCGATCCAAACAGATAAATAAAGGGGAGGCCTAGGACAGTCCCGGCCAGGGCGCCGACGACCTGCACCTTGGCCAGCGAATCTACCCTTCCGTCGGCCTGTAGCAGTGCAGACCAAGTTCCCGATGCGATGAGACAAGGCACAGCCAGTGCGACAATTGCCATCTCGAAAACGTAATCGGATGACCCGAAAGTCATTCGCGCCGCAGGCCAGAAAAGCAGGCAACCCAGCGCCAACCCGACAAGGCTGAATAACCACCCCATGCGACGTACGGCAGCCTGAGCCTTTTGCTTCTCTTCCACGCCAGCACCAGCAATGAGACGCACGCCCGAAGTTCCCAGTCCCCACCCTGCCAACGCTGAAATATTCCCGGTGTATGTGTTGAAAAGTCCCGCAAGGCCCACGCCAGCTGGTCCTAGCACAAGCGCGATGACCTTCGTGCGTAGAAATCCAGACGATAGGGTAACGACCTGAGCTCCGCCCATGAGCGCGCTGGAGCGGAGGATGCGGGCGAAGGACATTGTATTCGAGGACAGGAGGCCTTGAGGGCCGGAGGATAATAGAGCCGAAAGTTGTGCAAAGGTGCAACCAGAGCAGAGCTCATGGGCAAAGGTGCAAAAGTGGAATTAAGCCGGGGTAGAGGCAGAGTAAGCGGCGAAGAACT
>JAURFH010000285.1 GCA_030834415.1 Verrucomicrobiota bacterium
CTAGGTACGAGGAATCTGATCCTAGCATAAAATAGAGGAAGAAATGTACCAAGGCCATGTTCACCAAGGGTGCCACCAAGGCAAGAAACCGGCGGGTCAGCAAGCAAACTACGAGTGGCAGCACACAACTGAACAGCAATCCAAATCCCAAAAAGGCACTGCCCGATCGGGCGGTCAGGTAGCCGCAAAGCCCCGCCAGCAGAAGCCCAATCGCCAGCGCGACCACTGGAGAGCCGAGGCCGGGTAAGTTTTTCCGGATGTCGGTGTTCATGATTAGCCGGGTCTTATGCGGGATTGTTGAACACCTCACCGCCGCATTCGCCGCAGTTTCCGGAAGCGATGGCGATGTTAGCGGCGAGCCCGATTAAAGGCTTCTTACAATGAGGGCAGTGATAGCTATGCCGGTTTTGCAGCCGGATGGCATACCAGGCCAGCAAGGCGAAACTGGCGAGCAGACCGAGCAGGATGAAAATGGACACATTTTTCGCCCATGGTTCGTTAAACTCCTTTTTCTCGATATAATCGCCCAGCGGGATCATGGCCATGATGCCGACGAACAGGATGACCATCCAAATGCCTAACCGCCGGTTAATCGCCCGAGTCTGGCGCTGCTGGCTGGCGATGAATTCCTGCTTGGTCATGGAATGAGACTGCCGTAAGCCAGCGCCGGAAAAAGTGCAACGGGAACGGCGCTTTCATAAGCTAATTGGTTTGGTTGGCTACTGCGGATGTCGCGGACTGCCGGCTGGAAGCCGGCAGCACGGGTCGCGTGCATTGTCGTATCTCGCTAACCACCGGCTACATGCTAGAAACCCTCCGGGATTTTTCCGGTGATGGATGATGCGTTTACGAGCGGATGGCGGAGTAGAGACCGAAGGCGGCGATGCTGGAGAGAGCGAAAGCGATGATGAGAGTGGTGTAACGCTGCCATTTCCCCAAGCGGACGGGCCAGGCAAACAGCAGGACGATGGCGGCGGAGATGAGGAGGGCGAGGGTGAACCAGATCGATTCCGGGGGATGCGAAAGGTTGAGCCATTGACGGGTGGCTTCTATAGGGATCATGCCCGGACCCGTGGGCAGGAGCACACAGGCGGCTTTCTTGCAGTGATCGCAGGAGATTAAAGCGAGGATGTAAGCCGCCATCATGACAAACGGGACGTAGATGACCAAAGCGGCCAGTCCCGTGGCGCGTCGCCATGTCATGGAGGGAGCGGGTAGCATGGGGTATGCTATACGCCTGTCGGGATGCGGTGGCAAGGCAAGGAGCAATCAATTCGTTAGGAAATCAATATTGAGGGGTTTGTATATGGTTGCCCCTTCCCCCTCACCCCGACCCTCTCCCTTGGGCTCCCTTGGGGAGAGGGAGGTGACATTTTCTCTATTTGTGACAGTTTGATAGCTGGCTGGATTGCGTTTAAGTCTGAGGTTTGAATATGTTTTGAGGCCTCCTCTCCCTGGCCCTCTCCTCCGACTCTGGAGGAGAGGGGAATGGGACGCTTGCTTCGACATGGTGCTGCTGTGCCTCTATTTGAGGCCGCGGAAGGTGAGGTTTTTGAATTCTATATCGGTGGCGAAGCCGCCCCAGACTTCCCAGCCGATGAGCAGACCGGCGATGAAGTAGTCATCGGTATTGTAAGTGCGTTTTAGGCCGGTGGTTTGCGCGCGCTGGGCGGCGGCGGTGAGGCCTTCGCGGATGACTTGCTTTACGTCGATGTCGTAAGGCGTCCAATTGCCAGTTTTCAGCTTGGGTTGGGAATCCGAGAAGTAAACGCCGTCACCAAACTGATCTAGACCCAGCCAGGGGGTGGAGCCGGGCACATGTTTATCATCACCTTCCGAGTAGATGGCGGGGACGAGCATATAGAATTTTCCGGCATCGCTCATACGGCTGGCGGTCTTGGGCATGATGATGAAGGCGAGGTAGAAGATGGCGTGGTTCTTGGCGCCATATTCGGCGCGATGATCCCATGGGCTGCTCTTTTGCAGTTGGTTCAGCTTGATGTCGAGGCGCAGGCGGAGCTGGTCATATTTGTTGAATAGCAGTTTGTCCGCTTCGGGAATGAGCGCAGTGGCCTTGTTGTTGCCGGTCAGGTGCTGGCCGATGAGGAAGTGGGGCCAGGTGGTGTTCGGGTCGCCATACTTGGGGCGCTGGCCAGATTTATCCGGGAGATTAAGGTTGCCGCCTTCGCGCCATTCTTTGCTGGTATCGAAGAGGAAGTGCACGGCTCCGTTTTCGATCAAACACTGCTTGGCTTGATTGGTAGTGCTCCATTGGAAGCTGCCGGGCTTCGGGATCAAAGGAGTCGCAGGGTTTTGGGCGAAGTAAAGCTGCTCGCTGATCTCCCAGAAGGCCCACTGGGCATTGGTGATGCCTATTGCGGTCCAGCGGGCGAGGCATTCAGCGCGCTCGGCGGGCTTCAGGTGATTGGCGTAGCCTTGTGTGATGCCTTGCGTGAATCGGGGATCACGCAGGAGTTCGGTGCCATCCGGCTTGTCAGTTTGGCTGAAGCTGTTTTGCAGCAAGACCAAGAACAGGGAGGCAAACACCACAGCGTGGTGTAGTCGAAGTGGACTGAGATGCAAATATGTCATGGACCGCAAAACAACTAACCGATGGCGACGAGCGCGACCTGCAACGGTATCCGACGGTAAATAGGGGAATCAATTTGAAGGTTTTTTGAGAGAGAGGGTGATTTTTGGTGTAAGCAATTGATTTCGAGTGAGTTAAACAGGTGAGAATATTTTTAAGAAAAGGGGACTATGGACAGCGGTTGTCCTACCCCCCCTCGGTAGGATGGAGGCATGAAGATTGAATTTAGAATGAAGAGCCGAAGTTCGGCCTCCAAAGAACAAAGAAAGGGGACAGAGTGGAAACATCGAACATCGAGCGCCCAACTTCGAACCTCGAATGAAGGGGAGGTTTGCGGCGGGGGGACCCGCCGTAGGAGGGGACTGCCGACAAGCTGCCGGCAGCACTTTGGTTCGACGTGCCAAGGCACGTTGGGTGGAAAGCGGAGGCAAGCCTCCGCACTCCAAAAAGGAGGCGACGATATTACATGGGGGGAGGAAAAAACTGCATGGCGAGGCGGGCGAGTTGCGTCTAAGATAAACGGCATTAGCCATTCATGAGCACACTTTGTCATATGCAGAGCGCGCGGAGACTCGTCTTGTGGGCGATTGGCGCGGTGTTGGGATTTTCGGTGGTCAGCTTCCCGGCCGCAGCCAAAACGGTCAGCGTGGACTTCAATCGCGATATCCGGCCGATTCTCTCGGATAATTGCTTCCATTGCCACGGGCCGGATGAGCAGACGCGCAAGGCGAAGCTGCGGTTGGATACGCAGGACGGCATCTTTAAGGACTTGGGCGGGTATCAGGCGGTGAAGCCGGGCGAAATCAAGGCGAGCGAGGTGTGGCGGCGTATCATCACCAAGGATGAGGACGACCTGATGCCGCCGCCGGAGACGCACAAGACGTTGAAGCCGGACCAGATCGCGCTGATCAAAAAGTGGATCGAGGAAGGAGCGGCGTTCGAGGGGCATTGGGCGTATGAAGCGCCGAAGCTGGCGGCTCTGCCGGAGATACGCGATGCGAAGTGGGCGCGGAACGGCATCGACAATTTTATCGCGGCCAAGCTCGCGGAGCACAAACTCAAGCCGAGCGATGAAGCGGACAAGGTGACGCTAATCCGGCGCGTGACGTTTGATCTCATCGGCTTACCGCCGACACCGAAGGAGATCGATGAGTTCCTCGCCGACAAATCGCCGGATGCGTATCAGAAGGTGGTGGACCGTTTGTTGCAGTCGCCGCGTTATGGCGAACACATGGCGCGTTACTGGCTGGATGCGGCGCGCTATGGCGACACGCATGGATTGCACCTGGATAACGAGCGCTCGATGTGGCCGTATCGCGACTGGGTGGTGCGGGCTTACAACGAGAACCTGCCGTTCGATCAGTTCACGAAATGGCAGATTGCGGGTGATCTTTTGCCGAACGCGACGCGCGAGCAGCAGATCGCGCTCGGCCGGGAAGCGCGCGAGCGAGACCAGCACGGAGCCCTGCGAGGGGATCGGCGCCGCATCGTCGAGGCGCACGTAGCGATCTTCGATCAGGGAGGGGCCATCGGCCCGACTCTCAAGCA
>JAURFH010000286.1 GCA_030834415.1 Verrucomicrobiota bacterium
TCGGGGCCAATCTCGTTCGCGTCTATCACGTCCCGCCGAAGTGGCTGCTGGACCTCGCTGACAGCCTGGACCTCAAGGTTTTGGTGGACATCCCGTGGGGCAAGCACCTGTGCTTTCTGGATTCGCCTGACTTGATGCTAAAGGCCAAGATCGCTGTGCGTCAGGCGGCAGAAGCCTGCGCCTCGCACCCGGCCATCTTTGCCCTCTCCGTGGTGAATGAGATCCCGCCGGATGTCGTCCGCTGGAGTGGAGCCCGGGAAGTCGGTGAATTCATCGATGAGTTGGTCGATATCGTGAAGTCGGTGGACGCGAACTGTCTCTGCACCTTTGCGAACTATCCGCCCACCGAATTTCTTAACTCCCAACGGATAGATTTCCTCTGCTTCAATCTCTACCTGCATAAACACGGGCCGTTCAGCAATTACCTCGCGCGCTTGCAGATGATCGCGGATACGAAGCCGCTGATGCTCGGTGAATTCGGCATGGATTCGCTGCGCGAAAGCGAGGAAGCCCAAGGTCAATTCCTCGAGTGGCAGATCCAGACGGCCTTTCGCTCCGGTCTTGCTGGTGTGGTTGTGTTCAGCTTCACGGATGATTGGCACACTGGCGGGCATCAGATCGAGGACTGGGCCTTTGGCCTCACCACCGATGATCGCCAGCCCAAGGCGGCTTATACCGTGGTGCGGCAACAGTTCCAGATCGCGCCGTATTACCCGTTGCCCTACCAGCCCAAGGTCTCCGTGGTGGTGGCCAGCTACAATGGCGCCCGCACACTGCGGACCTGCCTGCTCTCGCTGCAGCACCTGAACTACTCGAACTACGAGGTCATCCTGGTGGACGATGGTTCTACGGATGATTCAGCAGAGATCGCGAAGAACTTTCCTTACGCCCGCTACATCCGCCACAAAAAGAATCAGGGCCTCTCCGTCGCGCGTAATACCGGTATCCAGGCTGCCACCGGTGAGATCGTGGCCTTTACCGACTCGGATTGCCGCGCGGATGAAGACTGGTTGCATTACCTTGTTGGTGATCTGTTGAACTCACGCTTCGTCGGTATCGGCGGACATAATTTCCTGCCACAGGAAGATTCCTGGGTCGCCTCGGCAGTCATGATGTCACCGGGTGGTCCGGCGCACGTGATGTTGACGGATCGTATCGCCGAGCATATTCCCGGCTGTAACATGGCGTTCTACAAATGGGCGCTGGATGAGATCGGCGGGTTTGATCCCATCTTCCGCGCGGCGGGTGATGATGTGGATATCTGCTGGCGCTTGCAGCAGCGCGGTTATCGCATCGGGTTCAGCCCGGCGGGATTTGTGTGGCACTATCGCCGGTCCAATGTCCGCGCGTATCTCAAGCAGCAACATGGCTATGGTGAGGCGGAGGCCATGCTGGTGCGCAAGCATCCGGAGTATTTCAATTCATTGGGTAACAGTATCTGGCAGGGGCGCATCTACACGCCGGCCAAGCTGGGCATCGTGACCCGTTCGCCGGTCATCTATCACGGTGTTTTCGGCAGTGCTTTCTTCCAGTCTATCTACACTTCCGAGGCCTGCATGGCACTGATGCTCCTGACGAGCCTTGAGTTTCATGTGCTGGTGACGGGGCCGTTGTTTGTCGTGGGCGGTGTGTTCGCCCACTTGATGCCGTTGGGCTGGGCCGCGTTACTGACTTCGCTTGGCATGTGCATCACCGCCGCAGCGCAGGCGGATATGCCCAAGACCAAGAAGCATTGGGCGTTTCGACCTCTGGTGGCGTTACTCTTTTTCCTGCAGCCCATCACGCGTGGCTGGGCGCGGTATCGTGGGCGACTTTTGCAGAGTCCTACCCCGCTCTCGCATCGTGAAACCATGGACACCATGGGACCCCAGTTCGAGGGCAAGGTATTTGAATTGGCCCAGTATTGGACCAAGCAACCGCTTACCCGCGTGGAATTTCTCAGCGCGATCTTGGAGGAGCTGGACAAGCACAGCTGGCCGAACAAGGCGGACGTAGGCTGGAACGATTACGATATCGAGATATACGGCAGCCGCTGGTGTACCTTGCAGCTCACCACCGTGGCCGAAGGGCACAAGGATGGCGCCCAGTTGTTCCGTTGCCGCCTGAAGACGGTGCCTAGCCTTTTGGCTGAGACCGTCGTGGCGCTTACCGTGGCATTTGAAATCCTCCTGATCGGGCTGATGGATTACAAGTCGCTCTGGGTGGTATTGCTGCTTTCCGTGTTCGGCTTGTATTTCTTGCTGCGGATGGAAGCACGGGATTTGCGCCGGATCATCTCAGTGTTCTTGGATTCGGTGGCGCCCAAACTCGGGCTGACCCGGGTGGATTTGAACCGCACGGAACCAGCCGTGCCAGTGGCCAAACCGGCCAATCCGGTGCCCAAGACCGTTCTCTGATCATTGATCCTGAGTAACGCCGGGAGGCATCCGGTCCTTTTCCTTGAACCAACCCAGTTTGTCGCTATTGCCATAGTAGATGAGACCCAGCACCCGGGCCTCGATGACAAACAGATAAACGGAGATCGGGACGCTGATGGCCCAGAGAACCAATCTTACCGCGAGTAGATTTGTCGGTAATATGGCCAGAACGAAATCCAAGGCGAAGCTGGTCAGGAAAGCCCCCCAAAAGATGAAGCTGGCCAGATAGTAGTTCTGCAAGACCTTGAACATGGAAGCGAACACGGTCAGCGGATTCGCGGCCAAGAGGGTGTTGAACATGGCGACGGACAGACAGGCCATGGGAAAGTAGATCAGCCCAACCAGGAGCAATGGGATCCACACCCACGGGTTGGCCTCCATGCCGTGACGGAAAACATAGTATTGCACGGGGCCAAAGCTGATCAGCCACACTCCGATGAAATGCAGTGCGGGTAAGGCGATGTCATCCCAGAGCGAAGAAAAGTCCGGCCAGTCCGGCAACTCCTGGTCACCATTCGCGGAGGCCAGCACGATCTTGTGCAGATAAGCCGTGAAGTAACCTACGAACAGGAAGGTGAACAAGATGATGGCTCCGATCCCGAAAGGGCCGACCCTGGAAGCCCAGGCCATCATGAACTGATAACCACCCATCAGCAACGAGCCGCCGACCATCAGGACTATGCCGGAGGCCCGGAAAGGATAGCGGAAGACCTCACCCAGACACAGGAACAGATTCCGGCTGCGCTCCCGGGCCACACTTTGCTCGGCTATGTTGAGTTCAAATGCCCCGATATCCTCACATCGTCCGCTGCAGATCGGGCAATAGTGTTTGGTGCCGGCATTGCCTTTCCGGCTGCGGACACACTCTGGGCAGAATTCAGACCGGCAGTTCTTGCAGATATACAGCGCCGCTTTGTTGGCGTGCTTGTCGCAGGGTCGCTGGACCGGCGGCCCTTCGTTGGTAGCTGCTTCCGCCGGGGCTTTGGTCGACCGGTTGATCCCGATAGAGATCGGCGTTGGTGGCGGTTCCTTTTCTTCTGGTTGCTCGGAGGCTGCTGGTTTAGCTCCGCCTACATGAAGCGCAGTCCCTTCAAAACGCCAGGGCAATTCACCGAAGCGGATGAGTTGGCCGGACAACAGTTCCGTTTCTCCAGCCAAGGGTTTCTCTTCGATAAAAGTTCCATTCGTGCTGCCCAAGTCGCGCACGAAGACCCGGCCATGATCGCGGCGTATCTCGCAGTGGATTGTCGAGACGGAAGGGTGCTCCAGCCGGTAGTCACATCCTTGATCCCGCCCAAGGGTGAAGGTTCCTTGCTCGAGGATGATGACCTCGGGCTTCCCTCCGCTAATCATGTTCTTAAGCTGGCTCATGCCTTGGCGCTTTCCGTCAGATGGACCGGGCTAACGGCTTTTCCTCACGGTGTTTTTCTATATGAAGCGCTTGGTTGAGTATGGTCAAACGGAAACACCCCTTGGCGAAATCATTTGTTTCGCCGTGAGGTTTATTTAATTTTGCAGACGTGACCTTGAACGGCGACAAGCCCCCCATCGATATGCACGTGCATCTTGTCGGCAATGGCCGGCAGGGCAGTGGATGCTGGCTGCGGGTGCGCGGCTGGTGGCACAAGCCGTTGGCGAATTTCATGCTCGGTCATATCGGGCTAGGACACACGGAACTTCAGGCGGAGGATTTCGACCGGATCTATGT
>JAURFH010000287.1 GCA_030834415.1 Verrucomicrobiota bacterium
TGGGACCATGCCCCTTGCCCCGATCATTGCCTTCACCACCATCTCCCACACCAATATAAAGAAAACCATCCGGGCCAAATGCGATCCGGCCACCGTTATGATTGAATGACGGCTTATCGATCTGCAGTAAGATCCGCTCAGACCCTGCATTCGCCTTGGCTGGGTTCTTCTTATCTACCACGAACTCCGAAACATTACTGGTGCAGTCCCAATCCTCTGGGGCTTCCGCCCGGCGCGGCGCACTGTAGCACACATAAAATTTCCGATTCTCTTTGAACTTCGGGTGAAATGCCAGGCTGAGAAACCCGCGCTCATCAAAACCATCCCGCAGTTTGGTCATCTTGGGCCGCAGATCCAGAAAGGGTTCCTCGGCCAGTTTACCGTCCTTGCCCAGCACATAAGCCACGCCCACTTGGTCCACGATCACCTTGTTCCCTGAACCGTCCGGGATCGAAGCCAGAACCATGGGAGAGACCAGCCCCTCAGTCACCAACTTGAGCGAGACTGGCTCCGCTGCTTGCAGACCCAGCACTGAGCCAAGACAAAACACTGCCACCAGTTTCAAAACGGATTTCATGACGCAGAATATGCTCTGCCTCTTTCTCAAAAGCGAGCCGAGAAATGTATAGCAATTCACGCACCAGTCTCAGGCTGAGACATCGCAAAAATTTCTCATCCGCAGCATTGCACCTGGCTCCTGCATTTGGCACAACTGCGCCTCCTTTTCCGAAGCATGAAAAAAGAACCAAAGAAAAATACCGAGCTTCAGTTGTTGAATCTCCTGAAGCAGATTTTGCCCAAAGCCACTGACGACGCCAAACTCGCCAGCAAGATTTACAGCGCCATCGAAAGCGAATTGAAAGCCAAGTCCCGCGCCAAGGCGTTCGACACTTTCTGCACCCAGGTCGCCCTCACGGATCTCGATGCGGCCAGCCTCGCCGAAGTGAAGGAACAACTCGCCGCCACCTTTGGCGATGGAGATGTCACCATCAAACCCAACAAGGCGGAGCAAACCTTGTCCGTGGAAGTCGCTCTGCCCGATGGCAGTCAGTTCACCAGCGAGATCAAGGTAAATCCGGATGCGAAGAAAGAAGGCAGCGATGAACAGGAAGTGAAACTCAAGTTCATCCCCTTCCCGGTCAGCCTACCCGGCGACAAAGAACTGGTGTGGATGATGGCCAAGCGCGAGAGCATGTCGCCTGACGAAGCCGCCATCGCCCTAACCAAACTGGAAGAAGATTTCTGGGCCACCAAGGCCGGTCAAAAACTGCAGAAAGATCGCGTGGAGAAATGCTTCCCGGAATTTATCGCCCGCGTTCCCGGCGGCATGCTCACGGAAGTGGGCCTCAAGCGCCACTACAAGACGCCAGAAGTCTTGAAAGTCCTGCGCAGCAATGGCCAGACGAAGTAGCCCCTCATAAATCAAAACGAAACCGCCGATTAGGACAATGTCCCATCGGCGGTTTGTTTTTATCAACTGTTTAAGCTATCGAACCGATAATGAAGCTAGGAAACTCCTTAGTCATTCGGATTTGCTCATTCGTCATTGCGAAGCTCACGCTTCCTTGGCCTTCACCTTGTGCCCCTTGATCTGCGTACGCTTCAGTTTTGCCAAGATGCTGTTCGCATGCTCCGCCGAGACATCCACAAAGAGATGCTTCTCACGGATATCCACCACGCCGATGACTTTTGCGGGAAGTCCCGTCTCCCCTTGGATCGCCTGCACCACATCCGCCTGAGTCACACCCATCGCTTCGCCGATGTTCATGTAGAGGCGTTTCTGGAAATCAGGCGTCTTGCGGCTCGCCTTGGGTGAACGCACCGGCACAGGGTCTTCGATCAACTCCCGTTTCTCGGGGATGCGCGTCATCGGCTTCACCTTCTGCGGTGCCCCCGGTGGCACAAACGGCTTCGGGGTGGCAGGAGTAACTGGCTTCTCCGGTGCTGGCGTTGGTGTCGCTTTCGGCTCAACAGGTTTGCTGCTAGCCGGTGCCGGTGCCGGCGCAGGACTGGCCGGTGCCTGAGTGGCTTGAGGCTTGGGTGCAGGCGTGTTGCGTGGAGCCGGCTCTGGACGCGGAGCAAGCGGTCTGGGGGCCACAGGACGCTCCATGGGCGCACGCGCCGGGCGGCTCTCATAGCGATTATCGCCATATCCACCCCGATCTTGCTGACCATAACGTGGCCGCTCTTCACGATAGCCACCACGCTCCTCGCGGAAACCACGGCGGTCATCACGTCCGCCACCGCGATCAAAACCACCACGTGGCTCTTGCCTCTCCACTTTGGGTGCCGGGTCATCAATGCCGCCTTGCAGATGGTGGATGAGGGCAGAAACGATGTCTGTAGAGGTGAACCCCTCCTCCAACAAACTCTCCACCAAATGATCCTGCTTCCGGTATTCGCCGCTTGTCAAAGTCGCCCGCAGCTTGGTGAGAAACACATTTGCTTTCGCCTGTTCCACTTCCCCCTCGGTCGGCACCCGCCCTCGCTGGATGCGCATCTTGGTATAGCGCTCTATATGCTGGATCTGGAACAGCTCCCGCCCGGCGATAAAAGAAATGGCGCGGCCACTACGACCCGCCCGGCCAGTGCGTCCGATTCGGTGCACGTAATCTTCCACATCATACGGCAGGTCATAGTTGAACACCACCTGCACATCATCCACATCGATACCGCGCGCCGCCACATCCGTAGCCACCAGAAACTCCAACCCCGACTTGCGGAACTTCTGCATCACGCGATCACGCTGATTTTGGTTCATGTCCCCGTGCAGGCGGTCCGCGGAATAACCCTGCGCATTCAGATGATCTACCAGGTCATCCACCATGCGCTTGGTATTGCAGAAAATGATGCCTAGCTTGAGGTCATGGATATCAATGATGCGCGTGAGTAACTCGATCTTAAAGCGACGGTCCACTTCGTAATAGACCTGCTCCACGGTCGGCACCGTCATCGCCTTCTGCTCGATCTTGACGCTCTGCGGCTCCTTCGCGAACTTGTTGATCAGTTCCTGGATCGGACGCGGCATCGTCGCCGAAAAGAACACGGTCTGCCGCTCGGCTGGCAATGTTTGCAGGATGAACTCGATATCTTCGCGGAAACCCATGTCCAGCATCACATCCGCTTCATCGAGGATGATCATCTTGAGCTTGTCCAACCGCAACGTCCCGCGACGCATATGGTCCATCAAGCGTCCCGGAGTGCCGATGACGATCTGCGCCCCCTGTTGCAGCCCGTAATACTGCCGCTCATAGGATTGCCCGCCGTAAATTGGCAAAGCTTGGATACCCCGCTTGAAAATCGTCAGCTTATGAACTTCTTCGGACACCTGCACCGCCAGTTCGCGAGTCGGGCATAGTATCAGGATCTGCACACCGCGCACCTTCGGGTCCACCTTTTCAACTGCCGGGATGGCAAAAGCTGCCGTTTTGCCGGAACCTGTCTGGGACTGCCCCACGATGTCCTTGCCCTCGAGCAGCACTGGAATGGCCGCCGCCTGAATGGGGGATGCCTGCTCAAAGCCCAGTTTATCGATGGCTTTCTGTATCTCTGGGGACAGCCCCAACTCGGAAAATAACTTCGGTATCATGTAATAAAATTTCTAACCAACCAATTCACTCTAGGCTACCAGGCGGCGCATAGGGAGATAATTCTTCTGCGGATTCAGGGTATATTTGGGCGTCTTTCCACAGTTAGCGCGGGTTATTCTGGCTTGCTGGAGACGAGAATCTGTCCGCATCCATCCGTCACAACCCGGTCATTATTCATTGCGACGCCCCCCTCCCTCCCTTTACATAAACCCATGCCATTGTTCGACAGTTTGCGACGGATGCTCTCCAGCGAGGGCAAACGCACCGCACCTGCCGCCAAACTCCCCGCCTGCCGAGGCGCCCGCACCATAGATTATCTGGGCAAGACCGGCGAGTTCTCTATCGAAGCCCGCTACTTGCTCGACCTGATCCTGCTGGACGCCCTCGATGTCCAAGCCAGCGATATACATCTGGACCCAGCAGAGGACCACATGCTGGTACGCTTCCGGATCGACGGCATGCTCCATGATGTGGTGAAACTCCCGGCCCATCTGAAAGGCCCACTCGCGAACCGCGTCAAGGTGATGGCCGATCT
>JAURFH010000028.1 GCA_030834415.1 Verrucomicrobiota bacterium
AAAGCTTTCGTGGCTTCACCCGTTGACTGGCCAGCAAGGTCGCTTCGGCCATCTCACCAAACGCCAGCTTCAGCGCCATGGCCGGGATCGGCACCTTAGCCGGACGCCCGAGGGCATCCCCCAGTGCGATGGAAAAATCCCGGTTCTTCAAGGGCTCCGGGCTAACAACATTCACCGGCCCGGAAATCTCTTCATGCGCCAATACATGCTGGATGGCACCCAAGACATCATCCATCGCCACCCAACTGACATACTGTTCGCCATCGCCTGCCGGTCCGCCCATCCCGAGTTTGAAAGGCGTCAGCATCTTGGCCAGCGCTCCACCCTTGGGCGACAGGATGACTCCAAAACGTAGATGCACCACCCGGATACCCGCCTCTTGTACCGGTAAGGTCGCCGCTTCCCATGCCTTGCAGACTTCAGCGAGAAAATCATTCCCCCACGCACTGTCTTCCTGAAGCAACTCATCACCTCGGTTACCATAGATACCGATCGCAGAAGCCGAGAGGAACACCTTCGGCGGCACGGTCATGCGGGCCGCGATATCTGCCAGCAAGCTCGTACCTTGGACACGACTCTCATGGATGCGTTGCTTCTTCTCCTTGGTCCATCGGCCTTCCGCCAAGTTATCTCCCGCCAGATGGATGATCGCCTCGATACCATCCAGCTTCGCAGTGGTGATGCGACCGCTCACCGGATCCCAATCAATGGCGTTCGGTTCGCCGGCGTTGCCGCCACGGACCAGCCTCACTGGCTCATGCCCAGCCTGACGCAAGGCAGGAACCAACTCACTGCCCACCAGACCGCTGGCACCACTTACCAAAATCTTCATATGACAACATCCGCCCAAAATTGCCTCCAAGCAAATGGAGGCGCCCTAACCTACTCGTAGCGAAGCGCCTGGATGGGATCCAGCTGTGAAGCTTTGAACGCCGGGAACAATCCCGCGATGATTCCAGTGGCTGCACTGAAGGCGACCGCCAGCCCCATCGTATCCGTCGTGATAACGGGTGAATTCGACGTGGGAGAAAGCAATGTCAATAACTCCACCAGCCCATAAGATGCGGCGATACCGGCCAGCCCGCCCAAGATCGAGACCGTCACACTCTCTACGATGATCTGGATAAATATCGTGACATCCGTGGCTCCCAACGCCTTGCAGGTGCCGATTTCACGGATGCGTTCATTGATACTCGCGAGCATGATGTTCATGATGCCGATACCGCCCACCAACAGACTCAGCCCCGCGATGATGCCGCCGCTGATACGCGCATTCTTGATACGCTTATTGATGTCCTCCACCTGGTTCTCCTGCGTACGGAAACTGAAATCCTCGATGCCGTTATGCGTCATCAACATCACGTTGCGCGCTTGCGCGAGCGCGGCATCCATCAACTCCAGATCGGCCACCTTGATATCCATGTCTGTCAGGCGTGGGTCCGGCAAACCACCGGTGCCCGAGGCGGAGCGGAACTTAACCCACATCGTGTTAAGTGGCATATAGACCGTGTTGTTCTTGCGCCAGAAGGCATCCCACTCCTTGCGCATCCAGCCCTTCTGCCGCACTGGTCCAGTAGCTTCTCCTTTCGGCTGGTTCTTCTCCAGCTCCCGCATCTTGCGCGCCTGCTCGCTTTCATAGTGTGCGAACATCCCCACGATCACGAAGGGAACCCGATTGATATTGATCACCTTTCCGATGGGGATGATCTCGCGCCCAGTCTGTTCTGGTGAACCAAAGAGCGTATCACGAATGCCGGTGCCGATCACACACACGTTGTTGGCATTCTCTTCATCCAAAGCCGTGAAGAAGCGGCCGTGCTCCACCTCAAAAAGGTTCATCTCCAAAACCGCCGGCCAGACACCGACACACTCGGAGGGATTCGCCGTCTTGCCATTCGCGCTGATTGTCGTGCCACGCAATTCCATCTCTGGTGACACCACTTTGATGAGCGGCGCGCTATCTCGCAGGGCATAGACATCTTTGATCGTGCGCCCTGGTGCCTGATCCTTCAGATGTTCCTGATACAGCGGGACGTCTTCATCGCGCACGAGCACCTTGTCGAGCCCTCCCATGGCGATAAGCGCCTCTTTCATACCATTCTCCATGCCCTTCGTGACCGCCGCCATGGCCACAAGACTGGCCACGCCGAGCACAATACCCATCATCGTCAGGAGCGAGCGGAACTTATGCGCCCATATCTCCTTCAAACCGATGGCAATGGCGTTGAACAGGTTCATCAGTCGTATTTCAAAGCTTGGATAGGATGCAATCGGGAGGCCTTCACCGCCGGGAACAGCCCGGCCAGCACTCCCACACCGGCACTGCATGCAAAGGCCATGGCCATTGCCGCCGTGGTGATGATGGGCGAATTGTCAGAGGGGGTGAATGTCGCGATGGCGTAGACCAGTCCGTACGAAGCCGCCAATCCCGCCACGCCACCCACCAGCGCGATCACAATGCTCTCCACCAAAATCTGCACGAAAACATCGATCGTGGTGGCTCCGACCGCTTTCCGGATGCCGATCTCCCGGACCCGCTCGGAGATGCTCGCCAGCATGATGTTCATGATTCCGATACCGCCCACGATAAGACTGATGACTGCGATGATACCGCCGCTCACCTGCGCATTCTTGATCGTCTTGGTGATATCTTCCGCGGTGTCTTCCTGCGTGCGAAAAGTGAAATCCTCGATCCCCTTGTGCGTCATAAGCATGACGTTGCGGACCTGCTGCAAGGCGGGTTCCAGCAGTTCCACCTCAGGAATCTTCATCTGCAAAGTGGTAAGCCGGTAATCCGCCGCACCGCCCACACCAGCCGCCGAGCGGAACTTCACCAGCATCGTTCGCAAAGGGATGTAGATGGTGTTGTTCTTGAGGCGAAAGACGAAGTGTCCCCCCTTGGAGCGACGCTTCCCTGTATCGCGACCATTACTTGCTTTACCCTTTTCGGGAGGCGGTTGCAGCTTGGCCAGCTCCCTTTCCTTGCGAGCCTGCTCACTCTCATAATGCTGGAACATCCCGATGATGATGAACGGCTGTCCATTGATATTGATAATCTCTCCCAGCGGTACGATTTCTCGTCCAATGACATCAGGGTCGCCGAACAACTGGTCACGTATGCCGGTGCCGATCACGCACACACTGCGCGCTTCATCGTCATCTATCTCATTGAACATGCGACCATGCGCGACCACATGCTCGTTCAATTCCAAAGCATCCGGCCAGGTGCCGGTGAACATATAAGGACGCGCTGATTTGTTCCGATACGTCACGGACATGTTGCCGCGGTAACCGTATTGATCCACGGACGGCACCACTTGATTCACCAGCGGGGCACTGGCCTTGAGCGCATAGACATCCCGCATCGTGACCCCGGCGGCCTGGTCGGCCATATGCCGTTGATAGGCCGGCAGATCATCGTTTTGTTCCACGCGGATCTTTTCCAGACCACCCATCGCGACAAGCGCCTCGCGCAGACCGTTCTCTAAGCCCTTCACCATCGCCGACATAGCCACCAGGCTGGACACACCCAAGATGATCCCCAGCATGGTCAGCAGGGAGCGAAACTTGTGCGCCCAGATCTCACGGAAGCCCGTGGCGATGGTATTACCAAGGTTCACTTCGTTTCAGTCGCGGGTTGCAAGCGGTCCAATCCGGCCAGTTTGCGATCCACCTCTTTCGCGATCTTACCGTCGCGGATCTCAAGGCGGCGCGGAGTGACGGCAGCGATCTCCGGGTCATGCGTCACGAGGATGATGGTGCGGCCTTCTTCATGGAATTTGTGGAACATCTCCAGCACTACCTCGCCCGTATGGGAATCGAGATTCCCCGTGGGCTCATCGGCAAAGATGATGCGCGGGTCGTTCACCAAGGCGCGGGCAATGGCCACGCGCTGTTGCTGTCCACCAGACAACTGGGAGGGCCGATGCTTCGCGCGGTTGTCGATATTCACTTTCCGCATCGCCTCCATCGCCCGTTCACGACGTTCCCGGCCGCCCATGCCGGAATAGACCATAGGTAGCTCCACGTTTTGCAAAACGTTGAGCTTGGGCAGCAGATTGAAGGATTGAAAAACGAACCCGATCTTGCGGTTGCGGATGGCGGCAAGCTGACGCGAAGAAGCGTTGTGGATCATCATCCCATCCAGTTGGATGGTGCCGGAGGTCGGCGAATCCAGACAGCCCAAGATGTGCATCAAGGTGGACTTGCCGCTGCCGGAAGGCCCGATGATGGACATGAAATCACCCGCCTGGATGTCCACCGTGATATCGTCCAGCGCATGGATGATCTCCTCGCCCATGCGATAGGTCTTGCGGACATTGCGAAGTTCGACGAGTGCCATAAGCCAGATCAGGTTCCGCTCTTCTTGGTCTTATCACCGGAGGAGGCGGCATCCTTCTTTTTCTTTTTGCCATCACCACCGCCTTTGATCTCAGCCCCTTCCGGCGGCTGCTCGAGCGCCACCAATTCCCCCTCCTTCAAACCGGAGAGGATCTCTGCGTAAAAGAAATCTGAGATACCCACCCGTACGGGGCGTTGCTCATACACGTTATCCTTCACCACGTAAGCAAAGCGCTCGCCCTGCTCCGAGAACACCGCTGGCAGGGGCACCGCCAGCACCCCGGCAGCGGAAGCCACAGGAATCTCCAGGTTGGCGGTCATGCCCGGCTGGATGCGCGGATCGATCTCCGTGATGAGCACGCGCACTTCAAAGCCCTTGATGTTGTTCTTGATCGTCGCCTGCGGGGCGATGCGGTTCACCTTTCCTTTCACCTTCAGGCCGCTCACCGCTTCCACTTTCACATCCACTTCCATGCCGGTTTTGAGCCGGGTGATGTCCGCCTGGTTCACATGCGCCAGAATGATCATCTCGTTCAGGTTTGCGATGGTCAGCACCTCCGTGCCGCTGTTGAAACCGGCCGAACCGGACACCGCCTGTCCCACGGAAACCGGTCGTGTCAGCACCGTGCAATCGAACGGCGCCATGATCTTGGACTTCGAGTAACGGTCCTTGGAAAGCTCCAGTGAACGCTCCGTTTTCTCGATGGTATTTTTCGCCAGTTCGAACTCGGTGCGTGCATTGTCATACACCTCCTTGGAGACCAGCAGTTCCTTGAATAGTTTCTCTTCGCGCTCAAAATCACGCTTGGCTTTGGCCAGTTGCAGCTTGGCCGCCTCGATCTCCGTCTCGCGCGTCGCGATATCGATGAGCAGATCCTTGTCATCCAAAGCGAACAACAACTGCCCCTTCTTGACATGATCACCGATGTCCACCGGCAGTTGCAGGATGCGGCCATTGACCTCAGGCCGCACTGACACTTGTTCCGCCGGTCCGATCTCGCCCGCCACATTGATGGCAAAACTGATGTCCCGTGCCTCCACCGGCGCGGTCTTCGTCCGGCTGGCCACCGGGTCAACAGTCTGCTTTGCTGAGGTTTCCTTCCATTTGAAGTAGCCCCAGACCCCGCCACCGATCAATAAGGCGATGATCAATAAATTCTTCATGTGTAAATCAGCCCGTATCCTAAAACCCTTGGAGACCGAGTGCAAACGAGGAATGAGAAGAAATGGTCACTCAGTACCAGTTTCAGCCTCTTTCCGAACTTTTCTGTCTGTTCCATGCCCGTGACTATGCCCCAAGATCGATGATCGCGTTAGCTTTGCGTTCCACTACGTTCCAATAGGTTCACACTATTTTTAGAAAAAAACTGTTTCCGGTCTGGGTGTCGGGATCATTTCTCTCTCTTTACAAGCCAAACTGTCGAAATCATGTTTTCACCATGGAAATCAAAGGTCTGCGCAGTTCCTATGACCAAGTCGGCGGCATCTACCACTTCGAGCGCATGCTGGATAAGATCCGGCTTCATGCAGCCGGTCTGTTGCCCGCTGATTATCACGCCAATCTCGGCGCAGGTTTCGATGGCCGTGTGCTGGCCTTCCTGCGGGTCAGCTATGAGGATGTGAAAGCCCAAGTGCTCGCCGGGCTCGACGATGAAGCGATCTTGCAATGGTGCTTCACTCAAGGCCATCAGCCCACCGCCGATGAACTGGAAGTCTGGAGCGCTTTCATGGTCAAGCGCGGCTGGAAGGACGCCGCCAGTGAATCTCTTGCCCGACGCAAAGCTGCTGCTGGTCTGGCCGAGCGCCATGACATCGTGACATTCTTCGACCTGAATGAAGTGGACGAGGACCGCCCACCACGGATGGGCGGGTAAAAACCCCGTCAAATCTCCGGTAGACAACGCTTTCCGTTTGCCTTCGGACTGTTTCACCGTTATTCCTATGAGCGTCCCATTCGTATTATAACTCACACGAATTATGGCTCAAATCTGTTACCATCCGAGCATTGAGGGCGCCCAGCACGGCGCGAAATCACTCCCCGACTTTTTGGATTACGCGAAGGCCTCGGGTGCGGCCGGTGCCCAACCCAGTAACTACATGTTGGGCAATGGCAAAGGCGGCTTCCTGAAAGCCAAGGAGATCAAAGCCCTGTTCGCCGATCGTGGTATGGCACTGGACGGTATCTCCGCCCATTGCCCGTTCTGGGTCCACACCAGTGCCTGGACCGGCACCAAGTCCGGCAATCCTTTCATCGCACCGGACGTCGCCAAACTTCCCCCGGAGAAGATCGAGAAGTGGCACGAGACCTACCTGCTCAAGCTGATGGATCTCGCCGCCGAACTCGGCGTGAAAACCATCCCCATGTTCTGGGGTGTCGCCTTTGGTTGGGAACTCGCCAGCGGTTATCCGTGGGGTTTCTGGAGCGGCGGCGGTTTTGATCTTTTGAAAGAAGGTCAGGAACGCTTCGTGAAGAAGACAGCCAAGCTCCGCGCCCATGCCAACAAGCTCGGCCTGAAACTCTGCCATGAGATCCATCCCGGCACTGCGGCCATGACGGCTGACGATTTCCTGATGCTGGTGAAGATCTGCGACAACGATCCGTGCCTCGCGGTGAACGCCGATCCGTCCCACTGCTGGGAAGGTGAGTCTTGGGAAACGCGTTTCCTGAAAGTCGGCCCGTATGTCTATGCGTGCCATGTGAAGAACTTCACCATCCGCCCGAACATCCCGTTGCGCTTCATGGAAGGCAACTGGGGCAAGCGCGCCATGCAGTTCACCGATCTGCCGAGCGGCGATCTGAACATGCAGCGCTACTCCGAACTGCTCATCCACATCGGCTATCCACAACGCTACTGCCAGCTCACTGGCGCAGCGACTGCCCCGCTCATTGTGGAGGCCGAGAGCGCCCATCGTGATCTGGATTTCACCAGCGCGAATGGCATCGCTTACGTCCGCGACAACCTCTGCTACCCCGTGGCAGGCGGCTCGTTCGAAGACGGCATGGGAGCCTAGGCAGTCAGACTATTTTAAACACAAAGGGCGCGGTGAAAACCGCGCCCTTTTCGTTTTATAAATGTCAGATGCTTTCCACCCTAAGCAATGATCTCTTTCACCACGTGCCCATGCACATCGGTGAGGCGGAAATTGCGCCCGTCATAGCGGTAAGTGAGCTTCTCATGATCCAAGCCTAAGAGGTAGAGAATGGTGGCGTGCAGATCGTGCATGTGCACCTTGTCTTGCACCGCGTAATGGCCGAATTCGTCCGTCTCGCCGTAGCTGAAGCCCGGCTTCACGCCACCGCCCGCGAGCCACACCGTGAAGCCGTTCGCGTTGTGATCACGTCCCGTACCGTTCTTCTCCGCGTAAGGCGTGCGACCGAACTCCGCGCCCCACCAAACGATGGTGTCTTCGAGTAACCCGCGTTGCTTTAGGTCAGCCAGCAAGCCCGCGATCGGTTTATCCACCGCTTTCGCATGCTGGGCATGCTTCGGCAGATTCGAATGCTGGTCCCATGCCGGGTTCGCCGTGTTGTCCCCGTAAGTCACCTGGATATAGCGCACACCGGATTCCGCCATGCGCCGCGCCAATAGACATTGCCGCCCGAAATTGTCCGTCTCCTTCTCGTTGATGCCGTACATCGCCAACGTCGCCGGAGATTCGTTCGCAATGTCGATCACGCCCGGGGCCGCGCCTTGCATGCGCCACGCGAGTTCATACGAGTTGATCACCGCCTCGAGCTCACGGTCACCCGGATGCTGTTTCAATTGCTCCGCGTTCATGGACTGCAACAAGTCGAACTGACGCCGCTGCGCCGCCATGTCCAGTCCGGCGTTCTGCAAATTGCGGATGGTCGCCTCGGCTGCGGGCGCTCCCGCCTTGCCCAACGCTGTTCCCTGGAACACCGGCGGCAGGAAGGCCGTGCCGTAATTCCGCGGCCCGCCATTGCCATTCGAAGGGCTGATGGTCACAAAGCCCGGCAGGTTGTCGTTCTCCGTACCCAAGCCGTAGGTGATCCATGACCCCATTGAGGGGCGGATGAAATTCGTCGCCCCCGTATGCAAAAATAACGTGGCCGGTCCATGCGCGATACCTTCCGTCTGCATGGACTTGATGAAGCAAAGTTCATCGGAGTGCTTGGCCGTCTCGGGGAAAAGATCCGATGCCCACCGCCCGCTCTGACCAAGCTGAAGTCCCACATCGGCTTCATGATGCGCTGCTGGGTGGCAGCCTTCGTCCCAGAATTGGCGATCTTGCGGGAATCAAAGAAATCGCGCATCTCGCCGTCGCGCTGGATCAGCGTGGGCTTGTAATCGAACGTATCGACATGACTCGGCCCACCCTGCATGAAGATGAAGATGACGCGCTTGGCCTTCGGCTTGAAATGCGGGGCCTTTGCCGCCAGCGGATTCTTCGTCACGGCCGCTGCCGCCTTGTTCGCCATGCCCGCGAGTGCGAGGTAACCGAACCCGCACCCGATGTTCTTCAAGGCATCCCGCCGTGTCAGCATGTTAGGCTTCAGCATAATCGTTTTTCCTCAGTTCAAGTACCGGAAATCCACACTCGCGAATAACGCCTGGTAAAGCTGCCCCCAGACCTCTTCCCGGTTTCCACCATTCTTCTCCGTCACAAATCGCAAGGCCACTTCGCGCTCACCCGAGGTCGGTGCCCGGCCCATCGTGCTCCAATACGCACGCTCGATCTTCGCCCGGTCATCGCCCGGCTCGGCCAGCAACCGCTTCGCCGCCAGATTCGATTGTTCCACCACAAACGGATGGTTCATCAGGTAAAGCGCCTGCGGCGCCACGGTGCTGTTGTTGCGCTTGCCCACCACCATGCTCGGGTCCGCGAAATCGAATGCTTCGAAAATATCCGGCAGCGAGTTCCGGAACACCGGCAAGTAAACACTCCGGCGTGTCTCCTCATGCTTGTAATTGTAATCCGCGTTCGTGCCGTCCTTGATCGTATTTCCGCCCATGTCGAGCTGCAGCGCTCCACTCAGGGTCATGATGGCATCCCGCATCTGCTCGGCTTCCAGCCGCCGCCGATGCGCATAGGCCAGCAAACGGTTCTCCGTGTCCGCCAGTTTCGCCGCCTCGTTCGGCGTCGAGGACATCTGGTATGCGCGTGACAACATCAGCTCCCGAACCAGCTTCTTCGTGGACCACCCTTCTTCCATGAACTTCACCGCCAGGTAATCGAGCAATTCCGGATGCGACGGCGCATCGCCCGTCGTACCAAAGTTATCCACGGACCGCACCAGTCCTTCACCGAACAGCCAGTGCCAGGTGCGGTTCACATAAACGCGCGCCGTGAGCGGATTGTTCCGGCTCGCGATCCATTCGCCGAATTGCAAACGCCCGCTCTGCTTCTCGGGAATCTCCGGGGCTGGCCCGTAAGTCGCCACCTTCAGGAAACCGCGCGGCACCTTGTCACCCAGCGTATGCACGCTGCCGCGGATATGGACGAACGTATCGCCCGGCTCCTCCGCTTCCACCACCGACATCACCTTGGGCCGCACCATGCCGGATGCTGTGAGCTGCTTCATCTCCGCTTCCATGCGCTTCACCTCAGCCGCGATCTTCGCCGCCGCTTGCTCATCCTTCTTGCGCTTGCTCTCTTCCACCGGCGCCGCATCGGCAACCGTAGCGGTAGGTGCTAATTCCTCCACCGGGATGAACTGAACCGCATCTGCCACTACATGCCCGTCCGTCCCTTCATTCGAGATCAGCACGAATCCCGCCCCGCTCTTCTCAAAACGATGCCTACCCAGCGACACAAAGCGCCCGAGCATCGGTGGCTCAAGTTTCTGATTCACCTGCAACATCACCTCACCATCTGCCGTGAGAATCGTCACCGGGACATTGGAGGCCCGGTTCTGCTGATGCACATAAGCCAACCGCACCTCGTAGTTTCCCGTCTTACGGATATCCGGCACGAAGGTCAGCGTCTTCTTCCCCTTATCAGCATTCAGATCATGCAAGTAACCGCTCCCGATGAACGCCTTGGAATAGAGTGAGTGCTTCCACTCACCCACCACTTTGGCCTGTTCGTCATCTACCACGATGCCCGGCAGCTCTGACGGAGCCAATATCTTCGGCATCTTCTCCGAACCCTTGTCGATGTTCGCTGACGCCAGTTTGCTCTGCCGCGCCTTTAGGCCCTTTAGTTCCTTTTCCAGCGCTGCCACGGCCTTCTCGTGCGCCTCCACCTTCGCCTCTTCATCTGGCGGTAATGGCATCCCCACTTCCACCCAACGCGAAACATTCGCCGTCTCCAGCGAACGCGTGCTGCTCAGGATGCCCGCCATCGCATAGTAATCCTTCGTCGGGATGGGATCGAACTTATGATCATGACAGCGCGCACACCCGAACGTCTGCCCCATGAAAGCCTTGCCGATGGTATCGAGCTGTTCATCCACCACATCCATCGCGAGCTGCTTCTTGTCCTGCTCCTCCAGCGTCGAGTTGCCCATCGCCAGAAACGCCGTGCCCAAGATCTGATGCTGCCGCTGCTCCACACTGCCCGTCATCAAATCACCAGCCACATGCTCCTGCACCAACTGGTTGAACGGCACATCCATGTTGAATGAATCGATGACATAATCCCGATAGCGCCACGCCTCCTTGTAAACCAGACCGCGCAAAGTCACCGATTCCGCGTACCGCACCACGTCCAGCCAATGCCGCCCCCAGCGTTCACCGAAATGCGGCGACGCCAGCAAACCATCTACAAGTTTCGCGTAAGCATCCGGTGATTTGTCTTTCACGAACGCCTCAATCTGCTCCGGCGTAGGTGGCAAGCCGATGAGATCAAAATACACGCGCCGCGCCAGAGTCGCCCGGTCCGTGTCCGCATTCGGATGCAGATTCTTCTCCTGCAGCTTCGCCAAGAGGAACCGGTCCACCTCGTTCCGTGCCCAAGCCGCATCCTTCACCGCCGGAACTGCCGATTTCTTCGGCAGTTGATACGCCCAGAAGTCGCGCCCTTCCTCGAAAGTCATTCCCGTCTTCGCCAGCTTCACCGAGTGCGTGCGCGGGTCCGGCGCGCCCATCTTCACCCACTGCTCCAAGGCAGCGATCTCCGCCTCCGGCAGCTTGTTCTTCGGCGGCATCTGGAAGTCCGTGTCGTGATATCGCACCCCCGTGATGAGCAAACTTTTTTCGACATCCCCCGGCACGATCGCCGGTCCCGTATCGCCACCCTTGCGCCAGCCCTCCGCCGTATCCAGCAGCAACCCGCCCTTCACTTTCTTCTCCACCGAGTGACAGTCGTAACAACGCTCCACCAGAATCGGCCGGACTTTCTTCTCGAAAAAGTCCACCCCCGCAACATCTTGCGCAAACAGGGTAGGCGTAAAGAAGGCCGAGAGAGTCAGACTGACGAGGGCAAAGGAGACACCTAGCCGGTCCGAGGGACCGACAGCAGACCTCGGTTTTTGGTCACACTGCGGGGGCATTTTCACGAATATAAGTCCTTGCCGCGCAAAATTGGACAAAAATCTTTGGGAAAGAAAATGGGATACCGACTAAGCCGCAGAGGGATACTGCAGCAATGGCTTCGGCGCATTTCCTCCAGCCTGCCCAACCTAGTGCGGCAACACCTCGCTCAACGAACTCTTGAACCGCCGATGCATCACCGCGAACAAGATCGCCGTCGGCAAGATCGTGATCGTCGAAGCCGCCATCAACACCGCGAAGGGAAACCTGAGGCTGCTACCAAAGAGACTCGCGAGCGCGAGCGGCAAGGTCTGCTTATCTTGAGTGCTCAAGACCAACAACGGGATCAAGTGCTCGTGCCACGACAGGATGAACTGGATGAGCCCGAAGCTCAGCAAAGCCGACCCGCACAGCGGCAGCAGCGTCCAATACACGCGGAACTCGGACAACCCCGCCAAACGCGACGCCTCCACCAATTCCCTTGGTATCTGCCGGAACACTTGTGTGAAATACAGGATACCCAGCCCGCTCACCACCCCCGGCAAGACTACGCCCCATATGGAGTCGATCATCTTCAGTTCGTTCAGCCAGCTAAAGAGTGGGATGGCCAGCGCCTGTTGCGGCAGCACGATGACCACCAGCGACGCCACGAATAAAAGCCCCTGAAAACGGAAGCGATGTTGCGCGAACACATACCCCGCCAGCGACGTCAGCGCCACCGTGCCCAACGCCTGCAGAAACGCCACCAGCACGGAATTCGCGAACACCCGCCAGAATGGGATCAACTCTCCTTTGAAGAGCAGCTTATAATATTCCAGATTCCACGCCCCCGGCAGCAGTTGCAGCGGTTTGAAGATCTCTTTGTTGTCCTTGAATGCCGAGCAGAACATCCACACGAACGGATAGATGAACAACACCCCCGCCACGATCAACAGCAACGTGGCAGTCCATGAAGCCCGCTCCGATGGCAGCAACGCCTTCTTCATCCCACCCTCCCCTTCAGCCACCTCGGCCCCATGATCGCCAACCACAGCAGCGCCAGCAATGCCGGCGCAACCATCAGGCTCATCGCTGCAGCCGTGCCGAAGTTTCCATACGTGAACGCCTGTTGATAACTGTAAGACACCATCAGCAAGCCCGCATCGGCGGTGCCACCACTCCCACCGAGCAGCATATAAGCGCCGGAGAACATCGCGAAAGCATCCACCACCAGATACACCGCGCAGAAAAGCACCACCGGCTGTAATAGCGGCAGCGTCACCCGCTTAAAGACTTTCCACCGATCATTTGTCTCCAGATACGCTGCCTCGTAGAGCGACTTCGGGATGGCCTCCATCCCGGCGAGAAAAAAGAACGTCACGAAGCCCGTCCAGCGCCACACCGCCTGCATCACCAGTGCCGGCATGATGAAATGCGGATCTTTCAACCAATTGATCGGCCGCGCATTGAAGTGCAGGTGGAACAGCTCATTGATCGCACCATCCCGGCTGAATGGCATGACGAACATCTGGTTCAACACGCCTTCCTTGCCATGAAAGACCAGCAGAAATAACAGTGCCAGCACGGCGGGCGGCGTCAGGCCCGGGAGCAGCAACATGAACGTCAAACCCGGTCGCACCCGTTTCCACGCCGATTGCAACCAATACGCCAGCAAAGCCGACGATGGCAGGATGACGACGATGCACGCCCCGGTGTAGATGATGTTATTGCGGATGGCCTTCTCGAACTTGGGATCTTCCCGCAGCTCCTGATAGTGTTGCAGCCCCACATACTCGGACTCCTCCACCAGCGTGTTGCTATGCAGGCTCAACCGCAAACCACCCACCAGCGGCATCACCCAGAAGAAGATGAAGAAGGCAAAGAATGGCAGCAGGAGCAGATACGGCGCTCCTTTCCCACGCAGCCAATATGTTTTCCAATCACCCATTCGGAGCGCACCCGGTCGGGGTCGGCGCCCCGTCCATCAGGTCACTTCTTCTTATCCGGCGGCGGACCATCTTTGCCCGCACCCGGAGGACCACCTGCCCGGCTCAAACCTTCACGCAGTTGCTTCACCGCTTCCTTCGCATCGATCTGTCCATACATGAACGACGAGAAGATGCCTTCTTGGAACATGAACACCGCCATCGGCCGCTTCGGATTCACCGCCACCGGCGGCACTGAAGGCGCGAGGTCCACCAGCAATTGCCCGAACGGCTCATTGTCAAAGAACGACACCGGCTCCAGCAGGCGCTCATCCTTCCACGCGGGCATGTACGCCGGGAAACTGTTGCCCTTGGTGAAGCGCTGGACGTTCGCTTCCTTGTCCTTCATCACGAACTCCATGAAGTTCCACGCCTCATCCGTCTTCTTGCTGCCCTTGTATATCATCAGGCCTTGGCCAGCGAAGGTGGACGTGCGCGGTCCCAGCTTGCCGTCTTTGCCCTTCCACGCTGGCAACGGCATCACGCCCCACTTACCCGCGAGGTCCGAGCTGAACTGCTGGATCATATCCAAGCCATACCAATCTGCTCCGATGACACAGAAGACTTCACCGTTCGAGATGTCGCCGCTGAAGAACACCGGATCAAAGATGGAAGCGCGGTCTGGCAGGATACCGATATGCTTCTCCTGCATCTGCTGGATGAAGCGCAAAGTATCCTCGGCCAATTCCTGGTCCGGCAACACCTTGCCGTCCTTGCCGTCCTTGCCAAACCAGTCACTGCCACGCTGACGCAACAGGATCTCGAAGTAAGACGGGTCCAGCGCAAGCATTGCCTGCCCCTTCTTGCCCAACTCTTCACCCACCCGCATGAAGTCATCCCACGTGGCGATGTCATCCGGCGAGATATAATGCTTCTGCATGATATCCGTGCGGTAATACATCACCATGGCACTCAGCGATTGCGGCAGACCGTAGTTCTTGCCCTGCCACGCGAAGAGTGAGAGGCGGTTCGCTACAATGTCCTTGTCGAGCCCGGCTTTCTTCACGCGATCGGTCAGGTCCACAAACGGCACTTCCCCGGCCAGATACATGCCGAAAAGCACCTCGTCCAATTGCACGATATCCGGCGGGTTCACCCCAGTCTTGATGGCTACCGCCAGCTTGTCCGGCATCTCACGGAAACCGTAGGCCCGGATGTTCGCCTCGAAGTCTTTGTGTCCCTTGGCCTGATAGAGGCGCACCATGTCCTCGTAATAGACCTTGTCCTGAAAGGAGCTGATCCAGATCTCCAAAGGAGCCGATACCCCGCGCAATGGCAACAATGCCAGACCCGCGATGGCCAATAGTAATACCCGTGCCAATCCAAATGCTTTCATGAAATCGAGATGATTTTGCGCCAAGCCTGCCCCGCAAGCAACCGGCGATTCTTACTTAATCAGACTGCTGCGCCCGCCATTTGTTCAACTATAAGCTCACCCGAAGCGCCTTCAAAGACCATGACCTTCTCCTGAGGTATCCGGACAGGCAGCGTTTGCCCGGGAGCAAAGGTGCTGCCTACGGGAGCCCGGGCGACAAATGGGATGCCCTGCCGGTTTAGGTGAATAAGGTTCTCATGCCCCAGTGGCTCGCATAGTTCCAGAGCCGCGTCCCAAGCCGATTCTTTGGGACCAGCAGCGTCACCCAACAGCACATGCTCTGGCCGAAAACCGATGGACACATCCTTCCCCAAATAAGGCGCCATCTTGGCCGCAAGTTCAGTGCCGATATCCAACCGCAGACGCTCTTCCAATCCCTTCACCGCCACCAGCAGTTCCCGTCCCCCTGCGTGCACTATGCCCCGGATGAGATTCATTCCCGGGCTGCCTAGGAAACCAGCCACGAATGCATTCTTCGGATTTTGATAGATCTCCAAGGGCGTGCCGGTCTGGATGACCTTGCCGCCATTCATCACGCAGAGGCGCTGGCCGAGGGTCATCGCCTCCGTCTGGTCATGCGTCACCAAAATCATCGTGGATCCAAGCCGCCGATGGAGTCGCGCCAGTTCCGCCCGTGTCTCCGCCCGGAGCTGGGCATCCAGATTCGAAAGCGGCTCATCCAGTAAGAACACCTTGGGCTCACGCACGATGGCGCGACCGAGAGCCACTCGTTGACGTTGCCCACCCGAGAGCGCCCCCGGCTTGCGCTCCAGCAAATCCTCCAGCTTGAGCAATTCGGCGGCGGCATTCACCCGCTGCTTGGTCTCGCGCCGGGTGATCTTCCGGAACTGCAAACCGAATGCCATGTTCTCAAAGACGGTCAGATGCGGAAATAATGCGTAGTTCTGGAACACCATCGCCACATCGCGATCCGCTGGCGGCAGGTTGTTCACTACCCGGTCCCCGATGGTAACTGAACCCTCATCCAGCGTTTCCAATCCGGCGATCAGTCGCAACAAGGTGGACTTGCCGCAACCCGAGGGCCCCACTAACACCAGAAATTCGCCTTCCGGCACCTCCAGCGAGATCTCATCCGCCGCGCGCACCTCACGCCCGCGTGGGTCACGGAATTTCTTGCTGACGCAATGGAGGCTGAGCGTGGCCATGATTATTTCTTCGCTCCCGGTTCCCGCTTCGGCAACGGTTTGGGCTTGGCCAGGTCTTCGGCGATATAGCGAGTGACATTCTTCAAGTCATCATCGCTCAATCCCTGCACGGCCAGCCGCATGGCGTTGCCCTCGGCATCCTGCGGGTGTTTCCCCCGGAGGCCGGACTTGAACTTGCGGAGCTGATCCAGTTGAAACCAATCTTCCAAGGTGTTCAAGGGCGGGGATTTGCTTTCCAGCTTTCCCTCCCCCTTGAAGCCGTGGCAGTTGGCGCACTGCAGGTAGATGAGCTTACCCCGATTCTTGTCCCCCCGGACGGTCAGTAGATGGGCCTGCGGCGGCAGGCTGGCGATATGCTCCGCCACGCGCCGTATCTCTTCATCATCTTGCAAGATGCTCTCGCCCGCGCCCATGAGCAGTTCCGACTTATTGGCCGGATTACTTCCCCTGATATGATCGCGAAATTTCTTCAACTGCAGCTCCACCGTCCAAGCCGGCAGCCCATCTATGATAGGCCCCCGCTGCATCTCCCGCGTGCTGTGGCACAGGAGGCAAGATGTAAAAATCTCGCCACCAGACCGCACAGTGGTTGGCTGTTTCTGTGGTGAAATACTGGGGGCTGGGGTGGTCGCACAGCCCCCCAGCATCGTTGGCACGATTCCCGCTAATAGAAAAGTGCCAGCTATTACTGCGACCTTTGATAGCATCATTGTGTCTGTCAGGGAGGATAGCTGCGGAACGAGGGCGAAGCAATGCAGCGAATGGCTACGACGATGGCCGTCGGATTTTCCGTCAACCCGTGGCAAGCCATGGCCGACCGAATCGACACCGCAAAAGAAACAGTGCCAGGTTCAGACATGAGCCAGTAAGGTTCATTGCTGGAAAATCTGAACCCTTACTCGCGACGGGTCGCGGAAGCCATCTTTGCTGCCCTGCCCCAGCTTGAGGAATTTGCCCACGTAGATAACAGCCCGGGCGCACCGGAAGGCTCCCTCCAGCTCCGCGTGCCTCAACCGCTGCCCAGCGATGAACCCGGCCTCTACATGGCGACGGACATCGAGGAGATCACCATTGGCTTTCGCGCCTGCTACGTCCACTTCATGGATTACGATCACACCGGCACCGATGAACACATCGACCGCGCCATCGCCTACATCCGTGATTTGCTGGCCGACCGTATCGTCATCAAGAAATGGTACCGCCACGGCATCCTCTGTGGCTCCAGTCTGGACACGCCAAACATCCTCCCCTCCCCTTCGCGCAGCGGCATCACCACCGTGGAGATGATTTCTTGGACCGGCACGCATGACAAGACAGTGATCATCCCTGCCGCGCACTAAAGAGACCGCTCTCGAATTCCCGATGTGTGAAAATTAGTGGAATTCGTATCTTCTCCCCCTCACTTCAAACTCCGCAGATACGCCACCAAGTCTTTCAACTCCTGGGGTGACAACGCTTGATCCAATCCTTGCGGCATGATGGAGATGGCACTGGGTGTGATGCTGGCAATGTTATGGCGCGGAATCACCATGGGCTGACCAGTCGAGCCCGCGAGCTGAACCGTATCAGAAGTCTCCTTTTGGATGACACCTGACACGCTTTCCCCGTCCTTCGTGTTCACCGTGTAAGATTCAAAATCACGCGCCAAGCTGGCACTGGGATACAGAATGGCTTCCAGCAAATCGCGCTCCGTGCGGATGCGCCCAATCTGCGAAAGATCTGGCCCAACCTGACCACCGCGCATCTGCACCCGATGACACGTCGAACACACCGCTTTGGCCGAATAGAAGACCTCCTGCCCGCGCGTCGCGTCACCACCACTGAGGGATTTCTCCAACTCCGCCAATCGCCCAGCTTGCTCCTTAGCTTGTTGCTCCAGCTCGACCAACAGCTTGTTCGCCTCGCCCAACACCGGCTCCGGATACGCCCGCAGCAGCTTGCTCAAATCAGCCAGCTTCACGTTGTTCAACCCATTGGAACGACGCAAACCCGCCACCAAGGCTTGCCCCACCCCTACATCCCTGCTGTGCGTGAATGCCATGACGAGCGTCGGCAGCTCCACGGGACCGCATTGCGGCAGCAGCTTCGCCAGCGCCAACAGTTGCTCCGTGCTCAAGGCCGCGCCCGTCAGCAGCTTCGCCGCTTCCGTTCGCACCGCCGTCGGCTTGGATGGTTGCAACTGCCCAGTCAGCAATTGGAACACACCGTCATTTACAGCCACACCTTTCGCTGCACTCAAAGACAACGCTTTCAATCGCACCGCCACTGGCATGGCTTCATTCGCGGCCAGTGCTTCCAACTTTGGCTTGAACTCCGTTGCGCCCACGGTCGCCACCGCCGCCAAGGTCGGCTCCACCATCTCCGGTTTCGGACTTTCCAGACGCTTCGCCAGCGGCTCTTTCCAGGTGGGATGCAACTTCACCCCCGTCGCCTTGGAGATTAGCATCGCCGACTCGGGATGCGTATCCGTGCTCAAGAACTTGCCCACCGTGACCGCCATCGCCTCGTTCTTCAGATAGAGCGGTGAGAGCACAAAGAGCGGTTGCGTCTGACGGTCTGAAATCTGCGGAATAGCTATCCACTCTTCCAATTTGGCGGCAAAGGCGGGTGCCCATTCGGGATGGCGGGCGGCGATCTTTGTTGCCGTATCAACCAAACCGTCATTCTCGGAATCAAAGCAATTCATCACAAACTTCGGGTCCAAGGAGTTGGTTCCGAGTTGGTCGTAAATGATAAGGCTGCGGGCTACGGATTTGGGCTCCTTTTGTATGATTCCGTCCAAGGCAAGAAAGAGCTTCAAACCAGTGCCCGAACCCAACCGATAGAGAGCATATAGGCCCGCGTGCTCTTCCAAACGGTCTGCGTAGTCGTGCCGTGCTAGGGATGAAGGTTCAATCGCGTGGAATGGCATACAGCCAACCTCAGGAATGAGCGGGTATTTCTTGACCTTGGCGAATGCACTAAACGCTTCGCGACGCACGTAGGGAGGCTGTGATCGAAGTTCGCTCCAGTTGCTAATAGGCACCGTCTGGGTTTCCCGCATAGCATGAAATGCTGCCTGTTTCACCAGAGGTTCATGATCCAGCTGAGCAATTGTGGAAATCAGTTTTCTGTCCTCCGCGTTACCATTACGGCTTAACGCCCAAATTATGTTCAAACGCTGCCGCTCATTTCCATTAATCCCCATGAGTCTAACATAAACATCATTTCTATCATTCAACTTCATCGCCAACTCATCCACCGCCTTATCCCTCACCTCAAACCGTTCATCATCCAGCAGATTGATCAATTGCTCCGGTGTCTGTTTCTTCCAATCAATCTTCCGTCCACGTGCATCCGCCATCTTGGGTTGATCCACTTTGCGGATGCGATAGATGCCGCCGCGCACATCCGGCTTGGCGATCTGCGAGGTGGGGCACCCGATGCGGAACCACCCACCAGTATCTACTACGAGCAAGCTGCCATCCGCATCTTCCAAGACATCTGTCGGGTGAAAATCATGATTCGTGGAACTGAGGAAGTCATGTTCCGTAGCCTTGTAGGTGGACCCACTGCGCTCCAGCACCATTCGCTTCACCTTGCCGGTATTGAACTGCGTGGCGAACAGGTTCTCCTGATACTCCTTGCCGAACGCCCCTGATCGATACCGGTTGAAGCCCGAGATGGCGATGTGCCCGAAGTTATAGATCTCCGGCAGCAGATCGCCCGTGCGCACGAACTCATCCAGCACCGGCCCCACATCATCGCGCGGATAGACGCCGCCATACTGCCAGTGCACCAGCACATCGCCGCGCGGCCTGCCGTAAAAAAGATTCACCGTACCGAGCATGTCGCCCGCCTCCGTGAAGACGAGTTCCACCGGATTATCCATGCCACCTCCGGCAAAGACCTGCACATCACTCCCATCCGGCAGGCAGGACCAGATGCGCGCGCCTTTGCCCTTCGAGACGAGCGTGCCATCCTTGTTGTAGACCTCATGCCCCTTGCGTCCATGGCACCAGTAGAGGCGGCCCGTTGGACCAAGAAACGGACCATGCACATCCGCGGCATTGCCCGTGTATTCAAAGCCGCCCACCAGCAGCTTGCGTTTGTCCGCTTTGCCGTCGTCGTTCGTATCCTCCAGCTTCCACAGACCCGGTGGCGAGCAGACGTAGAGCGCACCGCGATACCACAACGCGCCTTGCGGGAAGGTCATCTTGTCCGCGAACACCGTGGACTTGTCGAAGACGCCATCCCCATTCGTATCCTCCAGCATGGAGATGTAATTTGGCGTCTGTGCATCCAGCTCCTTGTTGTTCAGGTTTTGCCCGGCAGATTCGGAAACAAACAACCGCCCGCGATCATCAAACCCCGCCATCATCGGATGACGCACCAATGGCGGCCCCGCCACCAGCTCGGCGACAAATCCCGGCGGCACTTGCAGCTCCGCCGCACAAGCAGCCAGCGGCAAAGCGATAAAAGTAAGCAGACAACAGGTTAGCGAGCGCACATTCATAGTCTGGCTGAGATTGGAAGCGTAGGCCGGTCAGGATATTCACGCAAGGAGAGAGGAACCACCGAATACGCTGGAGATATACGATGCAAAACTGGGTTACTCTGGTAAAGTTGCGCTTGCATAAGTATGAAACTGGTCGTCATCGCGTTCCTAATACTTACAGCTTTAAGTCTTACCGCCGCAGAAAAGGCGGAGCCGATTAAAATTCGTGCTTCGGTCCAGCAAGTCTATTCTTATCAATTTTACTCTGGTGTTGCTATTCCACTGCATGCCGATCCGAGGTTCGTTTTGGTCTTGAAAATTGAAACCTGCAACCCTGCTCTGGCTGGCTTTGCGAATGGTAATGCCAAGGCCTTTGCCATCCATAGCCCCACCCGATTGTTCGGCCAGGAACCCGTCAAAGGCCAGTCATACAACTTTCTACTCAAGCATGAAGTGAACGACGGCAATCAAAAGTTCTTTGACTTGCAGGTAGTTCAGCCAGACACAAAATAGCGGCTCTTCCTCATCTGTGTATTCCGCGTATTCTGCGGTTTGTCTTCCTGTTTTTTGTACTTCTTTAAGCTTTCGCCTCTTGGCATTTTCCCCCGCATGAAACTCGTTTCCTGGAACGTCAATGGTGTCCGCTCGGTCTTGGGCAAGGGCCTGCTCGATTTCCTCGCCTCATCCAAGCCGGATATCTTGTGCCTGCAGGAGACCAAGGCCGAACAAAGTCAGGTAGATGATCTGCTCTGGCCGCGCGAGTATCACCAGTTCTGGAATTCCGCCGAGAAGAAGGGTTATTCCGGCACCGCCATCTTCACCAAGGAGAAACCGGTGAACGTCACCTACGGCATGGGCCAGAAGGAACTCGATACGGAGGGCCGCATCGTCAATGCCGAGTTTAAGGACTTCACGCTCGTCTGCGTTTACACGCCCAATTCCCAACGCGAACTCGTCCGCCTCGATTACCGCACCAAGGTCTGGGACCCCGCCTTCCGCGCGCATCTGAAGAAGCTCGAGAAATCCAAGCCCGTCATCTTCTGCGGTGATCTCAATGTGGCACACAAGGAGATCGACCTGAAGAACCCCAAAAGCAATATCCGTAATGCCGGCTTCACCATCGAGGAGCGCACGAGTTTCGATGAGACCCTGGCGCTCGGCTACGTGGACACCTTCCGCGAGTTCGAGAAAGGCCCGGAGCATTATTCTTGGTGGAGCTATCGCCCCGGCATCCGCGAGCGGAACATCGGGTGGCGCATCGACTACTTCGGCCTCTCGCAGAAGCTCCGCAAGCGCCTCAAGAAAGCGTGGATCAAACCCCACATCACCGGTTCCGACCACTGCCCCGTCGCAATCGAGCTAGATTATTAATCTTTGGAGTGCGGTGGCTTGACTCCGCTTTCCGCCGTGGCGGCTTGACGCCTCGCCTCCCCCTTTCGACCTTCAGAGTTCCACGTTGGAAGTCCGCCGTTCCCCCTGTATCCTCCCGCAAAAGGCCTCGCCATGATCACCCACATCTGCGACCGCTGTTACCGCCCTTTGCCCAAGAAGGCCCCGCGCTACGTCGTGACCATCCAAGTCACCGCCGCCGCCGAACCGCTGGAGATCACCGAGGAAGATTTGCTGATGGATACCAAGGCCGAAGTTCAGGAAGCCCTCGCCGCCGCATCTGAGCAATCCGAGGCCGAAGCCATGCGCGACGTCCACGTGGAACTCCACTACGACCTCTGCCGCAAATGCCAGCAGGAATACCTCCAGCAACCCATGCCGCCCGCGAAGGAAATCTCCTGAAGGATACCGTAGCAGTACCACACGAGAGATAGGCAGGTTCTATTCTCTCCCCAGATCCCAGAACCTAACCCCATTCCCCATGACTACTACTTCTTCTCCGCCTTCTTCACCACCTTAGGTGCGGCAGGTTTCGGTGCCTCCTTCTTGTCCAGGTTGCGTTGCAGATTCGCTTCATCGAACGCCACGGGCGCGCCATGCTTCGGGATCTTCATTCCGGCCGACCACAAGATACCGTTCACAACCAACTTCCGCTGGTTCTCGTCCGACCAGTTCTTGTGCAGGTCGCAGCCCGTGAACGCAAATCCGCGACCGCCCTCCGGCCGTTCATACGCCCACGCGATCACTTCCGAGCGCCCCACATGCTCCTTCGCATCACGTGATGTACGGGACTTGTCCGGCACTACGGAGCTCAAGAGCGGCGTCACCCCTTTATCCGCGAAATGCATATTGTAGAGCCAGCCATCACCCGCCAGCTTGAACGGCTTCACGCCACCCAACACCGGATGATTCCCCACCTCGGCGAAATCCATATCCCAATGCCCGCGGCAGCCGATGTCCTTCAGGAACACCCCGCCCATCCAGCTCATGATCTCCTTCTCCGGTCCCAGCGGAAAATCCACGCCCTGATGCATCAGCACCAGGCCCGCCTTTTCCGCCATCAGACCCTCGATGATCTTCCACTTCGCCGGCTCCAGAAACGGCTGCTTGCCGCCGCCATCCCCGTAATACACCACCGTCTTCGCGTTCTTGAAGATGCTCTCATCCTTCGGCCAGCCATCGCGCGCCATCACCACATGCACCCCCTTCGTCTGCTTCAGCAGATCCATCATGATGGCGCACCCGGCGAAATACTCGTGCTGCCCGGACTTGTTGCTCGGCGTACCCGCGATCAGCACGATCTTCGTCAGCTTCGCGTCAGAAGAATCCACCTCCAACGGCACCTTCGATTGATCAAACGGATCAACATCCGCTGCCAAAGCAGAATACGAAACCACGATCGCCGCCAAAGCGCCAAACACACGGACAAGGGAGTTCATGCCGGAGAATGAAGCACTTTTGCCAAACCTACGCCAGAACTAAGTAAACGCTTCGATGCTGTTCTCCTCTCCTTGACTCCTTTCCCCAAAAGCGTATCCCTATACCGTCTCACCAGCAGTATTGACGTTATGAGCACCTTGCCAAGGAACTGGTCCGTCCGCCTGACACTCATTCTCGGGCTGCTCCTGTTTTCCCTCATCCCTGCCCGCTCCCATGCCGCCGATAACGGACTGCTCCTCTACCTACCGCTTGCCGAAGACCTCGCCGATCATTCCGGGAATAATCTCACCATCACGAACATGACCAGCGTGCGCATCGTAGATGGTGCCGCTTATTTCGATGGCCTGACCAACTGGCTCGAAGCCCCCAATCTCCCGCTCAACTCCGGACCTTTCGCCATCTCGCTGTGGCTCAAGCCCACCGGCAAACATCCCATGTATGGCCTGCTCGAACAAAAGAGTGCCAACAGCATGAACCGCTGGCTGCACGTTATGCTCCGTGGTGGTCGCCAGCCTTACCTCGGCTTTTACATCAACGACGCCATCTCGCCCGAGGACATCCCGGTGAACGAATGGACGCACCTCGTCTTTCAATACTCCGGCCAGCGCCAGGAGATCTGGGTGAACGGCCAGTTCCTCTGCGCCCGTGATTGCAAACCCTACGGCGGCAAAGGCGGCACCTTCCGCATCGGCTACACTCCACGCTGGAACAACGTTCCTTCCAAAGATTTCGAAGGCTTCATGCGCGAACTGCGCATCTACAATCATGCCCTCACCCCGCAGGAAATTCTCGCCCATTACAATCCGGCAGAGACCCAACGCTTCACCTTGGCCGGTATCCAACCGCCTCCGGAACCGCGCATCACCCTCGCCACCCGTTCCAATGAGACCGCCGCCGCCGAGAATGGCGCACCCTTCCTCTCTATCAGCGGGAACAACTTCACCATCACCGGTGAATCCCGCCAGATCTACGACATCCTCGTGACGGACGACCTCAATCAGCCTTGGGTCTACCTCATGACCGTCACCAACAAACTAGGCGTGCTGAATCTCGTGGATGACGAAGCCAAAAAGCGCGGCAACACCTTCTACCGCATCCAAGTCGCCGGCCCCAAACCCAGACCAACCGCCGATAAGTAATTGACGCACGATAGCGTGGTAAGGACCGGTTCCACTCGGTCCCTAACTGATTGTGTGAGCAGTCATCCCTCCATAAGACGACACATAAAACGGGAATGGGGTTTCTAGAATTTGAGTTTCGTGAATCTAAGAACACTGCTCGGCGAAAAGAGTAAGGGACCGGGTGAAACCGGTCCTTACCATCCAGTGGAAAAGTTCTCCCGCGCCCTCACTTCTCCGCCAGACAATACAAACTCGCATGCCCGCGCAGGAACAGCTCATTCCCGGCCGCCGCGGGTGACGCATCGATCCGGTCATCCAGCTTGTTCGTCGCCAGCACTTCCAGCTTGTCACTGTGTTTCAGCACCAACGAAGTCCCGTCGCGCCCGATCACATACACCTTGCCCGCCGCCCCCAAAGGAGAGGCATAAATGCCGTTCGGACCGCTCAACCGTTCCTCCACATAATGCTGTGTGCCTTTGACCGCATCGAAGCACGAGAGAAACGCATCGTTGCCCTTGTGGAAATACAGCTTGTCCCCGTAGAGCAACGGCGAGGGCACATACGGTGTCCCCCGGTTGAAGCTCCACACGATGCTATCCGAGCCCGTCAGGTCGCCCGTCTTGCCCAGCTTGATGGCATGCAAGGCACTCCCGCGAAACCCGCTCATCACATACACCATCCCATGCCCCGTCACCGGTGAAGGGATCACGTTGACCGTTTGCCCGCTGCTCTCCCACACGATGTCTCCCGACTTCAAGTCATACGCCCGCACCTTCGTGGTCGCATTCACGATGGCCTGCGGTTTGCCATTCACCACGATGATCAACGGCGTGGCCCACGAGGTCGCTTCTTCACGCGATTTCCGCCAGAGCTCTTTGCCCGTGTGCTTGTCCAGCGCCACCACAAAGGAATTCGCCTCCTGATCCCACGTCTGTACCAGCACATCTCCAAACAGCGCGGGCGAACTTCCCTCACCGAAACTGTTCCGCGTCGTCATATCGCCCAGGTCCACTTCCCATTTCACGTTCCCTTCGAAATCCAGGCAATAAAGCCCGCGAGAACCGAACGAGACATAGAGATGCTTCCCATCCGTGACCGGTGAGGCCGAGGCAAATCCATGATCCCGATGATGCCCCTCATGCGGCACCTCCGCCCGGACTGTCTTCTGCCAGATCGTCTTGCCGTTCGCACGATCCAGACACATCACCACGAACTGATATTTCTCCGTGGGCTTCTCCGCTCCGAATCCCCCGCCCCGCTTGCCTTTACCTCCTCCCGGCGGTGGAGCACCCGCTCCCGGTCCCTTAGGCTGCGCCACTTGCGCGGCTGGCACCGGACTGGGCACTGCTGCCGTCGCACCCGGAGTCTTGATCGCCGTCAACAGAAACACCTTGTCACCCCATATGATCGGCGTGGATGTGCCGAAGCCCGGCGTCTTCACCTTCCACTTCACATTCTTCGTCTCGCTCCACTCCGTCGGCGGGTTTGCCCTCGGTGCCACCCCATCAAAGTTCGGCCCGCGCCATTGGTGCCAGTAGGCTTCGTTGGCGGATGCGACAGAACCTGCTCCCAACATCAAAGACCCGGCAGCCAGCAGTGAGTACAAGGCGGTGGTTTTCATACTTTGATTTATCAGAAGTTTAACCCTTCCACGCAAGAAAAGTTGCGTGTGATCGGCTGAGACGCCGCGTTCAAAAATATTTGCATTTTATGCCGCTGGCAAAATGTCCAGATCACGTTTATCCTCAGGTCAATCCCGCAAGCGTTATGAAAAAGAAAGGCAAAACAACCCGGTCCGAAGTCTCCAAATTTGTCCGTGGCCTCGTCCGCCGCAATCCCGGTGAGCCCGAATTTCACCAGGCCGTGCAAGAGGTCGTCGAGTCCGTCATGCCCGTGGTCCTCGACAATAAAAAATATCAGGACGCCCAGATCCTCGAGCGCATGACCGAGCCGGACCGCATCATCATCTTCCGTGTCACCTGGGAGGACGACGAAGGCAACTTCCGCGCGAACCGCGCCTGGCGCGTGCAGTTCAACAACTCCATCGGACCATACAAGGGCGGCATGCGCTTCCATCCCAGCGTCACGCTCAGCGTGCTGAAATTCCTCGGCTTCGAGCAGGTCTATAAGAACAGTCTCACCGGTCTGCCCATGGGCGGCGGCAAGGGCGGCTCCAATTTCAATCCCAAGGGCAAGAGCGACCACGAAGTCATGCGCTTCTGCCAGTCCCTGATGATCGAACTGCACCGTCATATCGGCGAAGACACCGATGTGCCCGCCGGTGACATCGGCGTAGGCCGACGCGAGATCAGTTACATGTTCGGCCAATACAAACGCCTCGCCAACCGCTTCACTGGCACGCTTACCGGCAAAGGCCTCTCCTTCGGCGGCAGTCTTATCCGCACCGAAGCCACTGGTTACGGTGCCGTTTACTTCATGCAGAACATGCTTGGCGTGAAAGGCGATAGCGTCAACGGCAAGACCGCCGTCGTCTCTGGCTCTGGCAACGTCGCGCTCTACTGCATCCAGAAGCTTATCCAGGAAGGTGCGAAAGTCGTCACCGCTTCCGATTCTCGCGGCTTCATCCACGACCCGAAAGGCATCACTGCGGAGAAGTTCGCGTGGTTGAAAGAACTGAAAGAAGTCAAACGCGGACGTATCTACGAATACGCCGAGAAATTTCCAGAAGCAAAATTCTACGAAGGCAAGACTCCGTGGGGAATCGCCTGCGACCTCGCCTTCCCGTGTGCCACCCAGAACGAACTGCACGGCGATGACGCCAAGAAACTCATCAGCAATGGCGTGAAAGCCGTGGCTGAAGGTGCGAACATGCCCAGCACACTCGACGGCACGCGTCTGTTTCTGGAGAACAAAATCCTCTTCGCCCCTGGTAAGGCGGCCAACGCCGGCGGTGTCGCCGTGTCAGGCTTGGAGCAAAGTCAGAATGCCCTCCGTATCGCCTGGAGTCGTGAAGAAGTCGATGGCCGTCTCCGCGACATCATGAAGGGCGTGCACGACCGCAGCCGCCAATACGGCGACGATGGCAAAGGCTTCATCAACTACGTCCAAGGCTCCAACATCGCTGGCTTCGTGAAAGTCGCCGATGCGATGCTGGCCTACGGCGCAGTCTGAGTCAGACATTTTCGGCTCCGGATAAAAAAGCGCCGGATCAGAAGATCCGGCGCTTTAACTAAGAGGAGGCCTCGTGTGCTTAAGGGGCCAGGACCGCCCGGTAAAACAACTTGCCACCGCCAACCGGTGCGGAGAAGTAATTACCAGCACTACCCGTCACATTGGTGAATACGGGAGTCCAGTTCACGAGATCTTCCGAGGCTTCAACCCTGTAGGGCCTTCTGGGCGTGAAGAACAATCTCATCATGTGGTTGCCCACCGAAAGATTGCCAGCGGACTGTAGTTGCAGATTCCCCTGCTGAACCGGCACCAAGCTATATGTCAGCGAAGCAAGATTGGCACCGGCCTGAACGGTGAAGCTGGCGCTGGTGCCAACATGCCCGAAGCCGTCGTTCGCTGTCAGACTAATCAGGTCGGCCGTTGCAGGCAAGACCACCTGCCCGCTCCATTCACCATCCTGGAACACACCCGATTGTGCAGGCAATACCGTGACTGGTGAGGAACCGCCGAAGACGGCATAAGTGATATCTACAAAGGGCCGGACTGCAAGCGATTGCACCGGGAAGTTATCCCCGAAGATCTGAAAACTTCCTCCGATCGTTCCGTGATCAAAAGTGGAGCCCGTGCCAAAACGGTAATAGTATCTCGATGTCAGCACCCCGATGCGGTAAGTGTTGTCCGCTTCAAGCAGCAACGGTGTATCCAACTGCGTCTCGTGCCATGAACCCTCCGCGCCGCT
>JAURFH010000288.1 GCA_030834415.1 Verrucomicrobiota bacterium
CATGACGGGGTAAGATGTCTGCAAACCCTGACTCCCGGAAGTGGCACGGGCAGATTTGACGACCACCTGGCAAAGACGGTCCGTTTCCGGGACCCATTTAAAAGCCATCAAAAAGATTTCCCGCTCATCTTCGCCAGCCCGGATCTGGACACCATTCAAGCCGACATTATCGACAATGACGCCATGGGGCAGGTTGTCCATGTCGAGGTTCACCAGATTGGTTTCGCCATTGCGTTGCAACTTGATATGGGCGCTGACCGTCTCGCCGGGGCTGATAATGATCTCCGGGATGACCTGACTGCCGATGGTTACGGTGGTGGTATTGGTGGGCACCAACGAGAGTAGGAATTTGGGAGCCGGTGCCAGCTTGACCGTCCCCAAGCTGTTTACGTTGTGAGTGACTTCTTTACCATCGATCATGGCGGAAGCGACGACATGGGCATTGGTCGCATCATTCATTGCGGGAGCTTTGGCATCGGGAAGGGCGTAAATGGTGCCTTCCGCAGCGAAATGACCGGCTTGCACGACAATGGGTGACGAGGAGTAGAAACCGGGAGGAAGGTCTTTCACTTCGACACGTACTTCTCCTTCAAACCCATCGAGTCGATCCACTTCAATCGTGATACCACGGCCATTGCCAGGAGGAACACTCGGATTCTCACGGGCTATACGCACTCGGAAGTCCGGCTTAGCCGGACGGATGGTGAGTTGATAATTGTTGAGGCGGCCGTTGATGCCGCGACTGTCGCTGATGCGCGCAAGATAGGTGCCGGTTTTGGGCGGCGTGAATAGTAACCGTGAGTCACTCCCCAAATCGCGCATGGGGTCATCATCATTCTCAAAATTAAGGGTGAAGCTGGGCAGCCCATTGGGGACGAGTTTGGTTCCGGGAGGATGCGGTTCCACGGTGTAAAACGGTTCGTATAAAGCGTGAGAGGCAGCCGTTGTGCCGAAATAAGTGACACGTTTGTTGTTGCGGAAATACATCTGGAAACCGGAGTCCGGACCGAAAGGCCAGCGATAGAGTTTGCAGACTTCTCCCGCCATGTAGAGATACTGGTTCAACTCCATCTCCTCCCAAAATTCAGTGCGGATCTCGACGGCGGTGGGGTCAACCGTGCGTGCGGACTTGTTCCACGAATCGCGCGTTGCTTGCAGCAGGACGCGAGGGACCGGGCGGCCGTCCGGATATAAGACCTCGATCTTGGTGTCTGCCAAAGAGCCGCGTTGGGCGGCGAGGGTTTCGAGCATCAACGGCTTGCCTTCCTGAGCTTCGAAACGAAAGACATCGGTGTCAGAGTCGCCGATTTTTTTGCCCGCTTCCAATACGCCACTGATGGCCACCGGGAGTTGCACGTCACGAGCTTCAGCGGGCGAATCGTTCGGCTCGTTTTCATTCTCAACGCGCCATTCCTCAGCGAGCACCTTCAACGGGATGCGACTGCGGAAATCATCCGGCAGGGGAACTGCGGTCTCACCTTTGCTCTTGGGGGTGATTTCAACCGCAGGGAATGAGTGCAGATGCGCTCCATGCAGAGTTACCTTGGAAGTTTTGCCTACTTGGACGGTGTTGGGGTGCAGCAAGGTGACGAAGGGCAATTCGCCGACGGAGAGCCGATAAAATTGTTCCTTAGATGTGCCCAAGGTGGAATCGGAAACTTCTACCCGGTAGGTGCCGCTTTGTTGAAAGGTATGGATGAGGAAAGCGTCTTCTCCCGGCATCAAAGGCAAGGCAGTAGCGAGCAGGTTTTCCTTGTTATCAAACAAGCGCAAACGAGGGCTGGGAATGCCTGAATCAACCGCTTTTACTCCCAATTCAAACACGATTTCCTGACCGGGTTTGACTTGGAATTCATAGAGGTCCGCATCCCCCAAAGGAGAGAGCTCGCCCCAAACACCGACGGGAAGTGAGGGTATAATCGTGACCTCCTTCGCCGCCTCTGAAATCTGTGGCAATACATCCACGTAGACCTTGATGCGGGCGCTTTCACCTTGGGGGTTGATCGCGGACAGTTCGACAGCTTTCCGGGGAGCTTGCGCGGAAACCGATAGTTCTATCCAAAGAATCGTTGTGGTGGGCTTGGGTTCAGAGAGCAAGCTGACTTTGACTTCAGATGAATGCGAGTTGACGGCGCTCACATCAGCCAGGTCTTTGCCGAGGAGTTTCACCTTTTGGGTAACACCGCGCTGGATGCCGCGGAGTTCTGCGCGCTCCAAGGTGGGCTTGGGAGGCTTGATGTCCATTTTCTTTTTGGCATCGGCTGCACTCAATTGAGTGGCAAACAACATCGCGAGAACAAAGCCAGCGAAATATTGAAAACGATTATAGTTCATGGCGCTGACTGCGTTTGATTAAGCTGAGAGGCGGCGGTAAGCACTTCGCCAGAACTCGTCTGGTAGCGCCCCATGGTTCCATCAAGTCTTCCTACGATAATCTGTTGGCCGGCTTGGCCGAAGGTGATGCCGGGTGCCCAATCAGATTGCTTTTCGAGAACCCTGATCTCACGCATAGGGCGGAAATCCCAGAGCTTCACAGTGCGATCTTCAGCTGTGGAGACCAGCCAGCGACCATCGGGCGAGACGGCTAGATTCAAGATGGCGCCTTCATGGCCAAATTTGGAGTAGAGCAGGGGGTTGGTAGTCTCTGCGGCTTGTACACTAACTTCCCAAACACGGATGCGGCTATCTACACCCGCTGCAGCCAGACGTTTGCCATCCGCGCTAAAGGCGACGCAATAAATCTCTTTTAGCGACTGGCTCAAGGTGTCGCGCCGTTCGCCGCTGCCGACGTCCCAGAGTTTGACGGTGCGATCTGCGCTGGCACTGGCGAGAAGTTTTCCATCCGGGCGGAAATCCAAGTCATAAACGCACCCGTTATGTCCTTTCAAGGTCCGCACCTCTTTACCTGAAGCGATATCCCACAAGATGATTTTTTGATCATAACCGCCAGAGGCCATCAAACGCCCATCGGGAGATACGGCGACCGCATAAAGAGCATCCAGATGGCCTTCGAAAACCCGGATCTGTTTGCCGGTGGCGACATCCCACTGCCGAACTTCACCGAACAAGCCAGTCTGTCCGGCAGCAGCAAAGACGTATTTGCCGTCGCGAGAAAAGGCGACCGCATTCACGGCGCCGGTATGGCCGGAAAGGGTATGCTTGGGGGCAGGGCTTCCTGGTGCGAATAGCACGACTTCGCCATATCGGGCAACCGCAATCAGACCGGCGGTTTCTGACCAGGCGACAGATTTGATAGCGCGCCGGGGTTCCTTCTTGGGGGCGATATCAGGCACCTGCAATTCCTTGCGTGAAGCCATCGCTTGAGCGGGCGGCTTGGCGCCGGCATCTATCCAGGAACGCACGAGTGCAATCTGTTCTTGGGGTAGATGAGGGTTATTGCCAGGAGGCATGAACTGGTTCTTGCCCTTTTTACCTGAGCGTCCTTCCAGAAATTTGACGAGCAAACTATCGCTGGAATTTCCGGGCGTGATGGCGTCCCCGGTTTTACCGCCTTTGAGCAAGGTGTCGTAAGATTCCAACACGAGGTCGCCATCAGGTTCTTGGGCGGCATGACATTCCAAACATTGCTTTTGGAATATGTCGTGGATGGCGGCGTAATCGGGGGCAGCTCCGAAAGCAGGCATGCTATAAGCCAAGCCAATGATGCTGACCAGCCAGATTGCCGCGTGTTGGAAACGGAGATTCATGCGATGATTTCAGCGTGCCGGTCGCGCTGCTCATCCGCAATAGAGAATCATGCGCGGGTAGATGTAATTTTCTCTCCCACAGGAAAGCCGGGCTGCTTCACTTGCTCAATCCATGTCCAACGGCACATCCGTTTCGAAGGTGAATTTGTGGATGTAGAGCAGCTGTTTCGCCTTTGTGTTGCTCTCGAAAGGGATCACCCGATTGTGTTCGGCCTCGTAGGAATAGGCGCGGTATTTCCGCTCGGTCAACATCTCGTGAACATCAAAGATGGTGGGCAGCAGATTTGGCACTACGAGGATGGGTTGATACTTCTGAATGGTTTGCGTCATACCTTCGAATACCTCCCTTTCGAAGTGGTCCGGGCTGACGGCGATGATGTCTGCCGGCAGCTTGTAATGATCGAACACCATAG
>JAURFH010000289.1 GCA_030834415.1 Verrucomicrobiota bacterium
GACGCATCCGGAACTGCTCGACTGGTTGGCGGTGGATTTCATGGAGAACGGATGGTCGATGAAGAAGACGTTGCGGAAGATCTTGCTCTCAGCGACGTACCGGCAATCCTCCAAGGTCACACCGGACCTGCTGGCATTGGATGATCAGAACAAGCTCTATGCGCGCGGACCGCGCTTTCGTATGGATGCGGAGATGATCCGCGACAATGCCTTGGCGATGGCAGGGCTTATCAGTCTCGAGCAGGGTGGGCCGCCGATCAAACCGTATCAGCCCGATGGCTTATGGCTGAAGGTGGGCGGACAGAAGTATGATTATGTGGTGAGTCCGGGCGATGAGAAGTATCGTCGTGGCGTGTATGTGGTGTGGAAACGCGGGGCGCCGTATCCGAGCTTCACTACGTTTGATGCCAGCGGTCGCATGGCTTGCACGGTGAAGCGTTCGCGCTCGAATACACCCCTGCAGGCGTTAACCCTCTTGAACGACCCGGTGTATGTGGAAGCGGCATTCGGTTTGGCCAAGCGATTGATGCGAGATGAACCGAAGACAGATATCGAAGCCCGAATCGAAGAGGCGTTCCTCATCTGCCTCGCGCGGTTGCCGAAGACGGAGGAGGCGCAGGTTCTGAAGTCGCTTTACGAGAAACAACTGGCGGCGTATCGGGCGGATGCCAAGGCGGCCAAGGAATTGATGGGGAACTTCAGCACGCCTAAGGGACTGGATGCCGCGGAGTTTGCGGCTTGGTATGGGGTGGCCTCGGCGATGCTGAATCTCGATGAGACGATCACGAAGAACTGAACACCATGAACCCTTACGAACATTATCTGGCGACGTTGAACCGCAGACAGTTCATCAAGCGGAGCGGGTTTGGTCTGGGGGCGGTGGCGTTGTCGTCCTTGCTTCGCGGGGAGGCGATGGGGGCGGGTAGTCCGTTGGCGTTGCATCAGCCGCATTTCGCACCGAAGGCGAAACACGTGATCTATCTGCACATGATCGGAGCGCCTTCGCAGCTCGACATGTTCGATTTCAAACCGACGTTGCAAAAGCTGGATGGTGAGGCGTGCCCGGAATCGCTGACGAAGGGCAAGCGGTTCGCGTTCATCGGTGATAATCTCAAGTTGTCCGGGACCAAGTTCAAATTCGCGCAGCACGGTCAGAGCGGTCAGAGCGTTTCGGAGTTGCTGCCGTTCTTGGGCAAGGTGGCAGATGAGATCGCAGTGGTGCGGTCGCTGCATACGGATGAGATCAATCACGCGCCCGCGCAGATGTTTTTACATACGGGTTTCGGGCGCGGTGGCCGGCCGAGCTTTGGCTCATGGGTGTCTTATGGTTTGGGTTCTGAGAACCGTGATTTGCCGGCTTACGTAGTGATGTTATCCGGGCCTCCGGGTGGAGCCGGGACGAGTCTGTGGTCGAGCGGATTTTTGCCCAGTGTTTATCAAGGTATCCAGTTCCGCTCCAGTGGTGATGCGGTTTTGTTCCTCTCGAACCCGAAGGGACATAATGCGGCTCAGCGCAGGCAGGTGTTGGACGCGGTGAATCATTTGAACGAGACGCAACTGGCCGATGTGGGCGATCCTGAGATCGCGACGCGCATCAGCCAGTATGAGATGGCGTATCGCATGCAGACTTCGGTGCCGGAGCTGATGGACATCTCGAAGGAATCACCCAAGACACTCCAGATGTATGGCGCGAAACCGGGTGCGGCGTCCTTCGCGAATAATTGTCTCTTGGCACGGCGGTTAGTGGAGCGCGGCGTGCGATCCATCGAGTTGTATGACTCGGACTGGGATCATCATTCCAACTTGGAGAACCGTTTGCGGGCGAAGTGCAAGGACGTGGACCAAGGGATGGCAGCGCTCATCACGGACTTGAAGCAACGCGGTTTGCTGGACGATACGCTGGTCATCTGGGGCGCGGAGTTTGGGCGCACACCAGTGGGGCAGGGGATCAATGGTGACGGCGCGAAGACTTCACCAGGGCGCGATCATCACAAGGACGCCTACACGATGTGGATGGCGGGTGGCGGCATCAAGGGCGGCATCAGCTACGGTGAAACGGATGAGTATGGCTTCAACGTGGCGAAGGACCCGGTGCATGTGCATGACCTGAACGCGACGGTGTTACACCTGATGGGGATATACCATGAGCGTCTGACCTTTAAGTATCAGGGCAGGGAATTCCGCCTCACTGATGTGCACGGCCAGATCGTCAAAGGGTTGTTAGCCTAAGCCGACCAACACTCACTTCGATTTCAAGCCGACGGTATTCACGGCAATCACCTGATACAGGTGCTGTTTGCCCGCTTCCGCCGTGGTGTCGGTGTAACGCATCAACACCAGAGGTTGTGAAGGCGTATCGCTATACTGCAGGTTCTGGAAGATAGGACGGCCGAAAGGGTTCTTGCCCTTGTCGGGCACGTTGGCGAGGAACTTGCCATCGCGCATTATGATAAAACTGGCCAGACCGCTTTCCAGATCTGCTTCGGCTTCCCACGATAATTCTTTGCCTTTCACTTGAAGATTCGTGGGGGCTGGGGGCGGTGTGCTGTCGGTCACTGCGCTGTCCTTGACGTATTGCGCCCAGGCTTTGGCGATCGCTTGATTGGGCAACCACACAGATTTTTTAACATCACCGTTAAACTGCTTGGCGGCCACTGGCGCAACGATGTTTCCGTTGCCAAGATAAAGTGGTGCGATGTGAGCATCACTCGTAGGCATAGGCTTCAGCGGAGCACCGGGCTGAGAAGGCAAGCGCGCGGAGAGACAGGCATCGAGCCAGGGAATCGCGAGATAGCGCTGGTTGCCGCACTCATGCGAAGTCAAGGGGTCGACGGCAACACCGACAAGCCCACCTTTTTCACGAAGTGCCGTGAAGAATGTCTCCACTCCCTTCCACACGCCGGAGAAGCGTCCGTCTTTGACCGTGACACCTTCCTTCGTGCCAAGGTTGCACATCACGGGCACCAAGCGGGCTGCGTTAGAGATCGAGTAAGGCGTTGGTTTGCCTTCCGCTTCGACCACTGGCGGAACGCCCGAGCGCAACCAAGCGGCGGCGACGCGATCCGGATGCAGCAAAACCATCCCACCGGACCAATGCCCTCCACCGCTGTGTCCCCAAAGCGCCCAAGGCACCTTGGTCAGTTCAGGATGGCCGGATTGTGTGCCGAGGTCTCTCAATGATCTTTGGAAAGTGACGTCCGAGCCGTTCCGTGGATCGCACCACATCTGGCAGTTGGCCTTGTCCGGTTGTTCATAAGTAGGGGAAAGCAGGGCGCAGTCGTGTTTTTTTGCCAATGCCTGCCAGTGCAGATCGAAGGCACCCGTTTGTCCCGATTTGCACGAGCCCTCGCCACAGCCATGCTGATGAACGACCACTCCGCGCAAAGTTTTGACACCGGGAGGAACCCACAGCGTGTAATTCACCGGATAGACCAGTTCTCCAGGCTTGGTGGAGGCCTCGTAGCGCACCCGATAGTAAGGCCGCTCGACAGGCAGTGGTTTATCATAGGGCGCCTCTTGGGCTGACACCGAAACAGCTAAGGCGAGAAACAACAGGATAAAGTAACGCATGGATTATTGTCGTATAGCGTGGTGAACCGCCAAATCAAAGGAGAATTAACGATGCTGTCGGCAATTCTGGGTTTCTCAGGGGATATATTTCATCATTTTGATTTGGCCGGAAAAGATTGGAGGAGGAGCTGCTTTTGGAGGTCTGGAGTGCTTGCGCCACAGCGGTTTTTACTTCAAGCTGTCCTAAATCCCTGAAACCAAACAGTGGCGTCCAGGCGTCTGTAAAGATATCCAAATCATGAAGCGTAAAGTTCCTAACTCGATTTTCAGGGAAAGTCCTTTGCCGAGGTCTTTCCGGTTTTCTTCGCAGGCTGCCCTGTTACTGGCTTTGATCGGGTGTTTGCTGCTGAGCTTTTCGTCGCTGGCGGCGGAAGGGAAGAAGCGGCCGAACATCGTGTTCCTTTTCGCGGATGACTGGGGACGGATCGCGAGCGCATATGCTAATATAGATGGTCCGGGGACGATCAATGATGTCATCCAGACACCCAACTTTGACCGCATCGCGAAGGAAGGCGTGCTGTTTCGCCGCGCCTTT
>JAURFH010000290.1 GCA_030834415.1 Verrucomicrobiota bacterium
CGGTAATCACCGGCGCGTGCTGGTGAGCGATATGTCCGGTCGCACGAACATCTTGGTGAAGGCGCAGGAGCTGGGCTTCAAGCTGACCCAAGAGACGCCCGAACTGAAGACCATCACGGCGAAGATCAAGGAATTGGAAAACGCCGGCTATGAGTACGAAGCGGCGGAAGGTTCGCTGGCGTTGCTCATCCGGCGTTTGTTGAGCCATCAGGAGTTGCCGTTCAAGGTGGATGGATATCATGTCTCGATGCGGCGCGATGGTGATGCCTCTATCTGCCAGGCGACGATCAAGGTGAAGGTGGGCGAGAAGACGGCGCATACGGTGGCCGAAGGTGATGGTCCGGTGAACGCCCTGGACGGAGCCTTGCGCGCGGCGTTGACGAGCTTTTTCCCTAAGCTGAAGAAGGTGAAGTTGACGGATTACAAGGTGCGCATCCTGGACAGTGCGACGGGCACGGCAGCGAAGACCCGGGTGCTGATCATCTCGACCGATGGCAAGAATGAATGGGGCACGGTAGGTGTGCACGACAACATCATCGAGGCTTCCCTGCAGGCACTCATCGACAGCATGGAATATGCGCTGATGAAGAAGTAGGGGGGAGTTTGACGCGAATTTCGCGAATTGGCGCTAATTAGAAAGTAGATGAGTGATCTGCTCTACAAGGATGAGGTTTATAAGCTGGTTGGCCTTTGTATGGAGATTCATCGAGAGCTGGGAAAAGGCCATGATGAGGTGATTTATAAGGACGCGTTGGTGTTGGAGCTGCAAAGAGCAGGCATCCCGTTTCAGCGGGAGCGCAAGTATGAGGTGAGCTACAAGGGTGTTGTGCTGCCACATGCTTATTTTGCGGATTTTGTTTTGTGGGATAAAATCATCTATGAAGCGAAATCGGTGGAAATACTGGCAGAAGGTCACACTAAACAGGTGCTGAATTATCTGGCCGCCTCAAAATTGCAGTTAGGATTGTTAGTCAACTTTGGCGGGGACTCATTGGAATGGAAACGGGTTGTGTTGAGTCGGGGGCGTCAAGATCTGCCTGACTTACACAAATAATTCGCGCCAATTCGCGAAATTCGCGTCAAACTATTGAATTGAATATGTCAGAGATTTCGAAGGCTTACGAGCCACAGGCAGTTGAAGAGAAGTGGTATGAGTTCTGGATGAAGCAGGGTTGCTTCACGGCCGATCCCGCGCGCGTGTCCGACAAGCGCCCGGCCTATTCCATCGTCATCCCCCCGCCGAATGTGACGGGCGTGCTCACGATGGGGCACGTGCTGAACAATACCATCCAAGACATCCTGGCCCGAAAGGCGCGCATGGACGGCAAGGAGGTGCTGTGGCTGCCCGGCACGGATCATGCGGGCATCGCCACGCAGAACGTGGTGGAGAAGACGCTGCGCAAGGAAGGCGCCATCAAGCACCGCGATGACCTGGGCCGCGAGGCACTCGTGGAGAAGATCTGGGAGTGGAAGCACAAGTACGGCGGCATCATCATCCAACAGTTGAAGAAGCTCGGGGCTTCGTGCGATTGGTCACGTGAACGCTTCACGATGGATGAGGAGTATTCCAAGTGCGTGCAAAGCGTGTTCGTGGACCTTTATAACAAGGGGCTCATCTATCGCGGCAAGCGCATGGTGAACTGGTGCCCGGCTTCCCAGACCGCGCTCTCTGATGAAGAGGTCATCATGAAGGAGCAGAAAGGTTTCCTCTATTACTTCAAGGTGGAAGTGGTGGAAGAGCCCGGCACGTTCTTGACCATCGCGACAACCCGTCCGGAAACGATCCCGGGTGATACGGCCATCGCCGTGAATCCGAAAGACCCGCGTTACGCGAAATATATCGGAAAGCATGCGCGTCGCCCCTTGCCAGTCGAGAATCAGGCGTTTCTGCCGATCATCGGTGATGAGCATGTGGACTTCGAATTCGGCACGGGTGTATTGAAGGTGACCCCGGCGCATGACAAGGCGGACTACGAGATCTTTCATCGCATCCACGATTGGGCCATCGCGGCCTCTTCTAATTCGCCGTTCATGTGGAAGCTGGCGACGATGGAGCCCATCGAGGTCATCGATGCGAAGGGCTTCATGACGGACGCCGCGGGGGCGGACCTGAAGGGATTGGAGCGTTTCAAGGCGCGCAAGGTCGCGGCAGAGAAGCTCGTGGAGCTTGGTCTCGCGGTGAAGGAAGAGCCTTACACGAACAATGTGGGCTATAGCGAACGCGCGGATGTGCCGATCGAGCCGCGTCTGAGTGAACAATGGTTCTTGCAGTATCCGAGCGTGGAGAAATCCCGCGCGTGCGTGGCCGATGGTTCGATGAAGTTCCATCCGGACCGCTGGGCCAAGGTGTATGATCACTGGCTCGGCGGCATCCAGGACTGGTGCATCAGCCGTCAACTTTGGTGGGGGCATCGTGTGCCGGTGTGGTATCGAGGTGAGGAAGATGTTCATTGTGGTTTGGAAGCGCCCGAGGGTGAGGGTTGGAGGCAAGACCCCGACGTACTCGATACCTGGTTCAGTTCCTGGCTGTGGCCGTTCGCCACGATGGGCTGGCCGGAAGAGAACGAGACGTTGAAGAAGTTCTACCCGACCACGGACCTCGTGACCGGGCCGGACATCATCTTCTTCTGGGTGGCCCGCATGATCATGGCGGGCTACGAATATAAAGGCGATCTGCCGTTCAAGAACGTCTATTTCACGGGCATCATCCGCGACAAGCAAGGGCGCAAGATGTCGAAATCACTCGGCAATTCGCCGGACCCGCTGGATCTCATCGCGAAGTATGGCGCGGATGCGTTGCGCTTCGGCGTGATGCGGGCGGCGCCTTTGGGTCAGGATATCTTGTTCGATGAACAGAATGTCGAGCTGGGCCGTAACTTCTGCAACAAGCTGTGGAACGCGTGCCGCTTCCGCCAAATCGTCGGCAGTGCCGACCTCCCAACTGAGGGGGAAATCAACCCGGATCTGCTCACCTCTGATGACAAGTGGATATTGATCCGGTTGGATCAATCCATCCGCGAGGTCACGCAGGCGTTCACGGATTACAAGTTCAATGACGCCACCAACACGTTGTATCGCTTCTTCTGGAGTGAGTATTGCGACTGGTATGTGGAAGCGTCGAAGGCGGCCTTCTATGGTGAAGATGCGAAGCTGAAAGCCAACAAGCTGGCGGTCATCGACTTCATCTTGGGCAATTTGCTGCGGCTGTTCCATCCGTTCATGCCGTTCATCACGGAAGAGCTGTGGCACGACATGGGTTACTCGCAGGACATGCCGGAAAATCAAGGCGGCCGGACGATCATGTTCGCCACGTGGCCGAAGGCGTTGACTGAAGAGGAAAAGACCTACTTCGGCCTTGATGACACGGCAGACAAGGTCGCGGCGGCGAAGTATGAGTTGGTCTCCATGGGGCGCAACTTGCGGCGCGAGTTGAAGCTGGACCCGGCGAAGAAGCTGAGGTTTGTGCTGAAGCCGGCGGGTGATCTGCCCGCCGCAGAAGTGGAAGTGCTGCGTTTGTTGCTCAACGCGGAAACGATTGAAGTGAACGGTGGTTATGTGCCGCCGAAGGGCACGCCCTCATCAGGCAATGCATTGGGCGAACTGTATCTGCCGACGGAAGGTTTGATCGATTTCGCCGCGGAACGCGAGCGTCTGAACAAGGAATTGGAGAAGGTGCGCGGGGAGATCGGCAAGGTGCAGGACAAGCTGAACAACCCGAACTTCACCCAGAAAGTTCCGGCGAAGGTCTTGGAAGAGCACCAGCAACGGCTCGCGGACTGGCAGGGGAAAGAGAAGCATATCATCGCCTCGTTTGATAACCTGCCGGAATAAGAGCGGTTCAAGCTGTTTTCATGAGCAGGCTGGTAAGAAGTTCCCGGCCTGTTTTTTTATGACCGTGTGAAGATGGTGGTAGATTTATTTTGCTCTGTCCCGTTCGCTCCATAGACTCTTCGCCGTGGAGCATCATAGCGTCCTGAATGACATGGCGATATGCATCGTGGCCGCGTGGCTGCTGGGCATCATCGGCCAGTTGCTGCGGCAGCCGCTGATACTTACGTATCTG
>JAURFH010000291.1 GCA_030834415.1 Verrucomicrobiota bacterium
GCCGTTCAACGAATTCATCGTGGAACAGCTCGCCGGGGACGAGTTGCTGAAGCCGCCCTACAAAGATCTTTCACCTGCGGAACAGGAAAGACTCGTGGCGACCGGTTTTCTGCGCATGGCACCCGACCCGACCGGTTCCGGTGCCCCAGATCAGAAGGTAGCGCGCAACCAGGTGGTGACGGATACGGTGAAGATCGTCTCCACCTCGCTCTTGGGCATGACCGTGGGTTGCGCGGAGTGCCATGACCACAAGCATGACCCGATCCCGCAGGCCGATTTCTACCGGCTACGGGCGGTGTTCGAGCCCGCGTATGATTGGAAGAACTGGAAGGTGCCGAATGCACGGTTGGTCTCCTTGATGACGGATGCTGAACGCGCCGAAGCCGCCCGGATCGAAGTGGAGGCGAAAAAGGAAGATGCCGCGCGGCTGAAGAAGCAGGAGGAATTCATCACGGAAATCCTGGAGCTGGAACTGGCCAAGCGGGAGGAGGTTTTGCGGGAACCGTTGCGTGTGGCGTATCGCACCGCGGCAGCCAAACGCACGCCGGAACAGGTGAAGTTGTTAAAGGCGCATCCCACGGTGATGAATCTCTCACCGGGCTCGCTCTATCTCTACAAGCAGAAGATGGCCGATGAGTTGAAGAAGATGGCCGATGAAGCCGCTAAGGTACGGGCGCAAAAGCCGAAGGAAGATTTCATCAGCGCGCTCACGGAACCGGGCGGGAAGATTCCGGTGACGCAGGTGTTTTACCGCGGCGACTTCGACCAGCCCCGGGCTGCGGTCAACCCCGGCGATCTCTCCGTGCTGGCCTCTTTGCGTAAGGTGGACTTGGCAGAGGATGATCAAGCGCTGCCCACCTCGGGCCGCCGGCTGGCGTATGCGAAGGAATTGACGGATGGCAAACATCCGCTGACGACGCGGGTCTTCGTGAACCGGGTCTGGCTGCATCATTTCGGGCGGGGGCTGGTGAATACGCCCGGGGATTTCGGCATGCATGGCGATACTCCGAGCCACCCGGAATTGCTCGATTGGCTGGCGAATGAGTTTGTGAAGGAAGGCTGGAGTGTGAAGAAGCTGCACAAGCTCATCATGACCTCTACGGCGTACCGGCAAGTCTCGACCCGTGATCCCAAGAAGGAGCGCATCGACGGCGAGAACCGGTTGCTTTGGCGGATGAATGTCCGGCGATTGGAAGCGGAAGTGATCCGGGATTCCCTGCTGGCGGTGAGCGGGAAGCTGAACCCGAAACTCTACGGTGAACCGGTGCCGGTGATGGAAGATGAAGCGGGACAGGTCGTCGTGGGCATCGACACGAATGACACCGCTGGCCGTCCTTCAGGCAAGGTCATACCACTGAACGGGGAAGAGTTTCGCCGCAGTCTCTATATTCAGGTACGCCGTTCCAAGCCGGTGGGTTTGTTAGAAGCTTTTGATATCCCGGCGATGGAGCCGAACTGCACGATCCGCAACGCCTCCACGGTGGCGCCGCAATCGTTGGCCCTGATGAACGGCGAGTTCACGCTGGAACAGGCGAAGCATTTTTCCGAGCGCGTCGAGAAAGAAGCGGACAAGGATGCGCAGGTGGAGCTCGCATGGAAAATCGCTTTCGGTGCATCACCCAGCATGGCAGAGGTGATGCAGGCGAAGGCGTTCTTGGCCAAGCAGACCAGGCAGTTCCAGACGAATCCGCCACCGGCACCGGCTGCGGCCAAAGGCAAACCCGCCCCAGCGGCTCCGACGGCGGAACACTTGGCCATGGAAAGCTTCTGCCAGGTCCTGATCAGTGCGAACCGGTTCTTATATGTGGATTGAGTTATGAAGCCCTGTTACACCCGCCGACATTTCCTGACCCAAGCCGGTTTCGGTCTGGGGGCAGTCGCTTTGCCCTGGCTCTGGCAGCAGGATGCCCGGGCGACGGCCAAGCCGATCCTGGAGCCGACCTCTTTTGATCTCCTGCCCAAGCAGCCGCATTACGCACCGCGGGCCAAGGCGATGATCTCGATGTTCATGCAGGGTGGGCCCAGCCAGATCGATCTCTTCGATCCCAAGCCGGAACTCGACAAGCTCGACGGCCAGAAATTTCCCGGTGAAGTGAAGTATGACAACGCCGCCCAAGCCAGCCCGAAGGTCATGGCGTGCCCGTGGAAGTTCAAGAAGTATGGCCAATGTGGCATGGATGTGAGCGAGTTGCTGCCGCACTTCGCGGAGATCGTGGATGACGTGACGCTCATCCGCTCCATGCACACGGGAGTGAATAACCATGGGCAGTCGATTTTCGCCCTTCAGACCGGTCGCATCAATGCGGGACGCGCGGTCTTGGGAAGCTGGCTGGGTTATGCGCTCGGTTCGGAAAGCCAGAATCTGCCCGCGTTTGTGGCGCTCACCGATCCACGCGGATTGCCGGTGGAGGGAGTGCAGAATTGGGCAAACGGGTTCCTGCCTTCCATCTATCAAGGCACTGCGGTGCGTCCGCGTGAACCGCGCATCCTGAACCTGGATGCGCCAGCATATCTGAAAGGAGGCGCACAGGAGAACTATCTGGAGATGCTGGGAGCGCTGAATCAGGACCACCTTCGTCAGCATCCGGGGGAAAGTGACTTGGAAGCCCGGATCGCCAGCTATGAACTGGCCGCACGGATGCAACTCGCGGCGAAGGAGGTGCTAGATATCAGCGGTGAAAGCGCGGCCACGAAGGCGATGTATGGTGTGGACAATCCGGCCACCAAAGATTTTGGTACGCGCTGCCTCATCGCGCGCAGGTTGGTGGAGCGGGGCGTGCGATTCGTGCAGCTCTATACCGGCAACCAGTCATGGGATCATCATGGCGGCATCATCAAGGGTTTGCCTGCTGCTTGCCTTTACGTGGATCAACCGGCGGCTGCTTTGGTGAAAGACCTGAAGATGCGTGGTCTGCTGGACAGCACCGTCGTACATTGGGGTGGCGAGATGGGCCGGTTGCCTGTGATCCAGAATGACACGGGCCGTGACAAGATGGGCCGGGATCACAACACGTATGGCTTCAGCATGTGGGTGGCGGGTGGCGGCTTCAAACGCGGCCTTACCTATGGCGAGACGGATGAGTTCGGTCACAAGGCGGTGAAGGATATCGTGAACCATTACGATTACCACGCCACCTTGTTGCATCTCTTCGGCATCGACGGCAACAAGCTCACCTACAAACGCAACGGTCGTGAGGAATCTCTGCTGGCCGGGCAGCCGGGGCAGATCGTTCATGGCTTGTTGGAGTCTTGATCAATTTTCTATCATGAAGCGCACCTTCTCCCTTATGGCAGTCCTGTTCACCGCTTTGTTGGTGAACGCTGCGGATGTCCCGACCACCTTGATGACCAAGCCGGGCAAGCTCATCTACGCGGAGGACTTCTCTAAACCTCTGCCACCACCCATGGGAAGCACGGCGCATTATGCGAGCGGGTATAAAGGCTGGCGGCGCAATGTGGTGGAGCGTGGCGGCACATGGGAAGTGGCGGGGGGCGCGTTCACCGGGCGGGAGAATCCCAAGGTCTCGCATCCGGCCACGGCGTCGTATGCGTTTGATTTCAAGAACGTGATCATCTCGTGTGAAGTGCGGCTGAATGACGTGCCGATGGAGGGCCGCAAGTATCGCTCCTTCAGCATCCGCACCACGGATGACAAGGATTACGTGTGCAGCATCATCTTGAGCGAGGGCGGCATGCGCATCCAGAAGGATGACAACGATCATGGCGGTCCTGACAAGGCGGTGCCTTTGGGACAGCTGAAAAGCCCCATCAAACTCGGTGACTGGCAGCGGGTGACCTTTGAGATACTGGGCGACGAGATGGTCGGCACACTGAACGGGCAAAGCCTCTCGGGCAGTCATCCGCTGATCACTTCTCAAAAGCGCAGTATGATGTTCGTGGCCGGCGTGGAAGGCAGCGTGCGGGATCTGAAAATTTGGACAGCCGAGCCGAACTCGGACTGGGCGAAGAACAAGGCCAAGCTCGTTAGCGATAGCAAGAAGGTGACGGCGGCGAAGTAAGGTAGGGAGGCATTTAGGAGGAATAATTCCCCTCTGTTT
>JAURFH010000292.1 GCA_030834415.1 Verrucomicrobiota bacterium
CAAATGAGCGACTACACAATACCAACGTCGAATACGGTGACTACAATCGACCCACAGGCCACAAAGATCCGCGAGCTTCAATCCGATGTGAACGAGCTGAAGGAGCTGGTCGAGTACCTGCAGGACCGGATCAAGAAGCTAAAGAAGGCTGGAGACGACTTGGACTCATGGCTAGGCCGAGAAACACCAGTCACGGTGCGAATCAACTGGAGACAGGCCAAGGAGGCCAAGCTGTGAGTCTCGAAGAACAACTACGAAATGACGCTCAGTCACTTCGAGAAGTTGGGTGGTTCAACCGCGCAATAATGATGGATGCAGCAGCTAACGAGATTCAGAAACTGAACGAGCGCATCAAGCTACTCAAGAGTACTGGTGACGAGCTGCTTGAATGGCTGAAGGACGGTACCATTTCCGACTCAAACTATCGGTTGCTGGCCAACGCATGGCAGCGAGCAAAGGAGAACAAGCCATGAACTTTCATCTTCAAGAAATAGAAACGCTTTCAAACTCTCTGAGAAAACGCGAAAAGCACGTCACCGAACTCGAAAACCGTCTCCGCGCTCTGTGGGACAAATACGATGGTGAAAGGCAGCACTACATGGACCGTATCAAGCGACTGGAGGAGGCGGGGGATTACCTATGCGCCGCTGCCGCATTTATGGGATGGCATGACAAGATTGAAGCATGGAACAAAGCCAAGGAGGCCAAGCAGTGAGAACCGACACACCAATGACCGACGCCGTTTGCTGGCCATTGATACCGGGAGACAAACACCCAGCCAATCAAGTCGCCCCGGCTGAGGTCTGCCGAAACATCGAGCGAATGCTTTACGCCGTCGAACACCGTGCCGAGGTGCTCGAGGCCGTCCTGGCTGAGATCAAAAGGAAGGTCGAGGAATGACCAAGCATCTGCACGAGCTGCCTCCGGATCATCGGCTGCGAAACATCGCCATCCAAGACATCGACGTGCGGATCCGATGCCGTCACACCGGAGCCACCCGGGATCCAAGGACGTGGAAGATCAAGGCCGACACCTTCAACCGGTTGAACGATAGCTGGCGGAACAACTTCGACTTCATCATGCAGCCGGCGGCAACAACACCATGAACGAAAAGATCACAGCACGCATCGCAGGCTCCGGGGACGCTGTCTACGCGCTGACCAAGAAGGCAGCGGGCGAGGCGCACCGGGCGGCCAAGGCCTACAAGATTGTGGGCGAGATAAACTACTGGAACCGGAAGAAGGGGAAGGGAACCAAGTGACCGACAGGAAAACGATTGAGACGATGATGGAGTACGGCGGGAGCTTTGTGCGGAAACTGGGTGCTGCGGCACTCGTTGCCGACGAGCAGAACCTGCGCAGGATCAAGTCCACCTGGCCGGAGTACTGGGATCAGTACACCAGGATGGCAAAGCAACTTTCCGAGGTCGAAAAACAGGCCTCGGCTCAACACAACAACAACACAAGGTAAGACGATAACATGATAATCAGTGCAACAGGCGGTAAGAAGGACTTCGCACCGTGCCCCGAGTTCTCGGGCCGGGCAGTCTGTGTGGACGTGACTCCACTAAAGGAGTACGAGACGCAGTACGGCGTGAAGCAGAAATTCAAGTTCGCGTTTGAGATTGATCTCCAAGACGACTCACGCGACCCGGTGCAGCCGTGGGTGGTGTTCACCAAGCCGATGGTGCCGAGCCTGCATGAGAAGGCTGCGCTCACTAAGTTCCTCAAGGACTGGTTCGGGCGCAAGCTGACCGACACCGAGAACAAGAGCTTGGATCTGGAGAGCCTTCTCGGGCGCCCGGCCAGCATTGTCATCGGGCACGAGCAAAGCGAGGACGGCAGCAAGACCTACGCGAACATCAAATTGATCATGCCGCACAAGAGCGGCGAGGCGTTGGCCCCGAGCGGGCTGTGGGTACGATTGCAGGACAGGCCTGCCAAGGAGGGCGCCGAGGGCAAGGCACCGGCTGGCGGCGACTCCAGCTTCCGCAAGACCACGGGCGGCGGGCAGCCACCGGCGGACGATGCGTCGAAGGTCAAGGTGCACGTCGGGAAGCACAAGGGCATCGAGCTCCGGGAGCTGACCGAGGAGAGCATCACGAGCCTCATTGAGCACTGGCTGCCCAAGGCACGTGCCGAGGCCAAGCAGACCGCGGACGACAAGCGCCTGATCAATGCGCTGGTCTGGTACCAGGCCAAGTTCAAGGCCGACGAGGAAGCCCAGATCAAGCAGGAAGAGGATGACATCAACTACTGAGGCCATGAGCGCTCCCAAGAAGAAGTACTCCCGGATCGCGCACCTCATTCCCGAGGTCATGCAGATGCGAGCCGAGGGCCAGTCGATCACCCGCATCGGTGAGGTGCTGGGTTTGAGCAAGCAGCGGGTAAGCCAGATTTCAATGGCGGCCAAGGCCAAGGAGGCAATCCAAGCGCAGTGGGGCTGGCCGTTCACCACGCGCACATATAATGTTCTCAACCGGCTGGCGGTGAAGAACAAGGATCAGGCCTTGAGCCTGTACTCATCGGGCCACCTGCACCCGAATTCCGTGACTGGATTCGGATGGAAGAGCTATTCGGAGATCTGCGAGTGGCTGGGCGTTCCGGTGCTGATCAAGCAGCCCAAGATGCCCAAGCTGTGCCCGCACTGCGGGAAGATCGTCTGACACACTTTCCCGGCAGCCCGTTGCTGCTGGGGACTCATGGTTAAGCAAGCGGGGGGTGCGCATCCGCGGACAAACGCACATCAACACTCAATCCATCTTCAGTTATGCCAGCAAATCCCCGTATCTACTTTGACATCGAGACAGGGCCGCTCCCGTTGAGCGAACTCGTCATCCCGCCGTTTGACCCGAGCCAGGTCAAGTTGGGCAACATCAAAAACCCGGACATCATCGCGGAGAAGATCCAGCGTGCCGAGGAGAACCACGTCAGCGACTACATCAAGCACGCAGCACTGGATGCCCTGAGCGGGCAGGTGCTGTGCATCGGATACCGTGTCGAGCATGAGCAGCCCGCGGTGCTGTGCGCCGACACCGATGGCGAGAAGGCCATGCTGCTGAAGTTCTGGTCCCTGCTCGACAGTTTCGAGCGCAAGCCGCAGTTGATCGGGTTCAACACCAAGCCGTTCGATCTGCCGTTCCTGATCAAGAGGAGCTGGAAGCACCGGCTGACGGTGCCCTACTGGCTGAGGAATGGCAGGTACTGGAACGACCTGATCGTTGACCTGCGCGAGTCGTGGCAGCTCGGGGACAATCGGGCGCACGGGAGTTTGGCCGCGATCTCCAGGCACCTCGGGCTGGGCGACAAGGCCGGCAACGGCGCCATGTTCAGCGAGCTGTTCCAGACCGACCGCGAGGCAGCGATCAACTACTGCCTGCGCGACGTTGAGCTCACGCAGAAGGTGGCCGACATCCTGATCCCCACCTATTGATCCAATGATTGCCAGCCCGTCTGTCCATATGATCGGGGACGACTTCGATCCGACGCCCGAGGACCGTTTCATGGTCTGGGCCAAATCGTTCGGGAACGTCTTCCTCACGGGGCAGGCGGGCACCGGCAAGAGCACGCTGCTGCGGGAGTTCTTGAACAGGGTTGTGGGAGTTCGGGATGTGGCCATCACGGCCCCGACAGGCATCGCAGCGCTGAATGTGGGCGGGACCACCGTCCACCGTTGGTGCGGGATGCAGTTGGGGCCGCAGGATGGCGAGGACTTCCTGCAGGCTGCCGAGCGGTTGGAGAGCCATCCGGCAGTGCATGGCGCCCGGAAGCGCGTGCGGGCCACCGAGGTGCTCGTGGTCGACGAGATTAGCATGATGGCGGGCCGGCACCTCGACTTCCTGAACTACTGGGTGAAGCGGATCAGAGAAGACAGCCGGCCTTTCGGCGGGTTACAGGTGATTTTCCTGGGCGACTTCCTGCAGTTGCCCCCAGTCAGGACCGATCAGAGCAAGCCCTACGATTGGGCGTTCCTGAGCAAGGCCTGGGAAGAGGCCGACTTCAAGACGATCAAGCTGGAGAAGGTCCGGCGCCAGAACGATGTGCCGTTCATCG
>JAURFH010000293.1 GCA_030834415.1 Verrucomicrobiota bacterium
TGCCCGCGTGTCTCGATTGCCTTTTGAGCTGATGCTCGCGTTGCGCTACCTGCGTCCCAAGCGGACGTATGTGTCGGCCATCACGCTGCTTTCGACTATCGGTATCACCTTGGGCGTGGCCATCCTCATCATCGTCATCAGTGTGATGAGCGGGTTCGACAAAGAATGGCACGAGCGCATCATCGGCTTCACCGCCCATCTGAAAGTAGTCAAAGCCAACGATACGATGGAGGACTGGGCCTTGGTGCGGAGCAAGGTGGAACAGCAGCCGCATGTGGCCGGGGTGGCGCCGTATGTGTTGGGCAAGGTCATGATCCGGACCGAGCACCAGGATGGCAAACAGCAGATTGATGCCCCATTCTTACGCGGGGTAGAGCCGGACATGGAGACTAGCATCAGCGTCCTCTCTAACAGCATTGTCCGTGGTAAATATGACTTCAGCGGTTCTGGTCTGGTAGTCGGCGTGGAGTTGGCTTATGCCTTGAATCTCGATGTGGGTGACCGGCTTTCCATCTACTCACCGGTGGTTTTGCAAGAGGCGCTGGAGAAAAAGAAGCAAGGCGAGGAACTGCCACTGCCAGAGGATTACGAGATCAAGGGCATATTTGATGTAGGTTTTGCCGATTTCAATTCCCTGTTCATCGTCTCTTCTTTACGCAACGCCCAAGACTTGTATGCCTTGGATGACAGCGTGCACGGCCTGATGATCAAGCTGGATGATCCATTGAAAGCCAGGGAAGTTCAGGATGAACTCTTGGAGAAGCTGGGGCCGGATTATCGCGTGGTCACTTGGATGCAGGAAAATGAACAGCTTTTTTCCGCTTTGGTGGTTGAGAAGAACATGATCCGTTTCCTCCTGTTCTTCATCGTCATTGTCGCCTCGTTCTGCATCACCTGTTCACTCATCACCTTTGTGGTCCAGAAGACGCATGAGATTGGCATCTTGAAAGCTTTGGGCGCCTCCAGCACCCAGATTATGAGTTTGTTCCTGATCCAAAGCACCTTTGTGGGGGCCTTGGGGGTGGGGACGGGTTTCGCTGTGGGCTTTGCCGCTTTGCATTGGCGGAATGAGTTCCTTTCCTTGATGAACCGGCTGACTGGGTTTGATCTCCTCCCGGCGGATATCTATCAGGTGTATAACTTGCCGGTGGTCATCATTCCGAGCGATCTGTTGGTGATCGGAGTGGGCTCCTTGCTGATCTCCTTGGGGGCGGGAGTCATTCCGGCTTTGATTGCCGCGCGGATGAAACCAGTGGAGGCTTTGCGCCATGAGTAATCCCAACGAAAAGCCTTTGCTCACAGCGGCTGAGGTGAGGAAGAATTACCAGATCGGCAAACGCCAGATCGAGGTTTTGAAAGGCGTTTCGCTGAATGTTAGGCGAGGAGAGTTCGTAGCGTTGCAGGGGGCTTCAGGTGCGGGCAAGAGTACGTTGCTGCATCTCTTGGGGGGACTGGATAAGGCGGATGCTGGACGGATCCATTTTGAAGAGTTAGAGCTGACCAAGATGTCAGGCGGCTCATTGTCCTCACTCCGGGGGCAGCGAATGGGCTTCATCTTTCAGTCCTATCATCTGTTGCCGGAATTGGATGCTCTGGAAAACGTTTGTGCGCCCGCTCGTTTACAAGGGCGACCGGTGGATTGGTGTCAGGATCGCGGGACAGCGCTGTTGAACCGGGTGGGCTTGAACCATCGTCTGGACCACCGTCCGCCTGAGTTGTCTGGTGGCGAGCAGCAACGCGTGGCCATTGCCCGGGCTTTGATGAACCATCCCATTCTTTTACTTGCGGATGAGCCGACGGGTAACTTGGATTCCAATACCGGGGTTGAGATCATGGATCTGCTCCGGGAACTGCAGAAGGAAGAGGGTACAACCATGGTGATCGCCACGCACGATGAGCGGGTAGCCGAGCGCGCAGAACGGGTTGTAAGGCTGGTAGATGGCCAGATTGTAGCCGAGTAAGCCATCTATGGATGGCTTGGCTGCACGGGAAAGCGATTTTCTTTCTACCAATTCCTATTGCGCATCCCTGAAAATTTCCCTTAACGTCACTTCGTTTTTGACATGAAAATCTATATCGACGGCAAGTACTTCAGCGAGAAGAACGCGACAGTGTCCGTGTTTGACCACGGGCTGCTCTATGGCGACGGCATTTTCGAGGGCATCCGGTCCTATCACGGGCGCGTATTCAAGTTGAAGGAGCACATCGACCGGCTCTATTGCTCGGCCAAGGCCATCCTGTTAGACATCCCCATCTCGCACGCCGAGATGATGAAGGCGGTTGTCGATACCTGCCGCGTGAACAAACTGCGCAACGGCTACATCCGCCTCATGGTCACCCGTGGTCCGGGTGGATTGGGCCTGAACCCGAAGCGTTGCAAGAAGCCGTCCATCATCATCATCGCGGACAAGATCCAGCTTTATCCGCCGGAGTATTACGCCAAGGGCTTGGACATCATCACTGTGCCCACGGTGCGAAATCTGCACAGTGCGGTGAATCCGGCCATCAAATCCCTGAACTACCTGAACAACATTCTGGCCAAGATCGAAGCCAACAATGGCGGTGTGGAAGAGGCCATCATGTTGAATGCGGAGGGATATGTGGCAGAGTGCACAGGTGACAATATCTTCATCATCAATGGCAACACCTTGCGCACGCCGCCGCTTTCGGCAGGCGCGCTGTATGGCATCACCCGGGGCGTGGTGATGGAACTGGCCAAAGAGATGGGCATGACCGTGGCTGAGCCGAATCTGACGCGCTACGATATCTTCAATGCGGAAGAGTGCTTCCTTACCGGCACGGGTGCGGAACTCATCCCGGTGGTGAAGGTGGATGGCCGCGTGGTCGGCACGGGCACCCCGGGACCGTTCACCAAGGAATTGGTGGAGCGCTACCATGCTTTGACGAAAGTCTCAGGTGAGCCCATATTCAAGAAGTAGCCGGATATGCTCTGCAACATCTGCAAACAAAACGAAGCGACCGTGCATCTGACCCAGATCGTGGGGGATAAGATGCAGAAGGTGGATCTGTGTGAAGCCTGCTCGAAGGAGAAAGGCGTCAGCGACCCCAGCACCTTCTCGCTCGCCGATCTTTTGTTAGGCTTGGGGAGTGCCCAAGAACTGGAGCAAGCAGGTGGCGGGGCGGAAATCAAGTGTCCACAATGCGGCTTCACTCAGGCTGACTTCAAGAAGAACGGCCGGTTCGGCTGTGCCGAATGCTACAACGCTTTTGCCGAGGGCTTGGAGAGCATGCTCAAGTCCATGCATAAAGGCGTGGTCCACAAGGGCAAGATGCCCAAAGCCATCGCAAAGACCCGGGATGTATCCGAGAAACTGAAGAAGTTGCAAAAGGAACTCGATAAGGTCATCGCGGAGGAAGACTTTGAGCGGGCGGCCGTATTGCGGGACGAGATCAAGGACGTGAAGAAACGTCTGGAAGAACTGGAGGCAGTATGAGTCTGGATAACATCCATCAGTTCTTGATCCCGCTGGCAGAGGCCAGCCAGCGCAAAGGGCCGAATGACAAGATCGTCATGTCGAGCCGCGTGCGTCTGGCGCGGAATGTCCGTGGTCTGGCTTTTCCCGGCTGGGCTAAGAAGCCGGAACGGGTCAAAGCCTTGGAGCAGATCCAGCCCGCTATCGAAAGCCTGCCGCAAATGAAGAAGCATTATGCGGCCTCCATGGATCAGCTTAACACACTGGATAAGCAGATCTTGATGGAGCGGCATCTCATCAGCCGCGAGCATGCAGCGAAGAATGCGGGCAGCGGCTTGGTGGTGAACAAGGATGAGTCGCTCTCAGTGATGATCAATGAAGAGGATCATCTGCGTATGCAGGCCTTGCGTCGTGGTTTTCAGATCAAGGAAGCCTGGGAGGATATCGACAAGGTGGATTCGCAGCTCGAAAGCAAGTTGGACTACGCCTTCTCGCCGAAGTTGGGCTACCTGACCGCCTGTCCGACTAATCTCGGCACTGGCATCCGCGTCAGTGCGATGCTGCATCTGCCGGGCTTGGTCCTCGCTGACCAGATCAATCA
>JAURFH010000294.1 GCA_030834415.1 Verrucomicrobiota bacterium
CTTTGTCTGACGCGGCCGCGAGGGCTTTAGCAAATCACGAGAAGCGTCTTTACCTAAATGGTCTGAATAGCCTATCTGATTCGACTGTAGAGGCATTGGCAAATCACAAGGGTAGTCTTCTTTCGCTTAATAGCCTCCACAGTCTGTCTATTGTAGCGGCGCAGGCGCTGGCAAACTACAAGGGATGTCTCCTCCTTGATGGTTTGGCGAACTTGTCTGATGCCTCAGTTTTCGCATTAGTAAACAAAAAAAAAGGCCTTCTCAGTCTTGACGGTTTGATAAACTTGTCCGATGCGGCAGCGGAGGCATTGGCAAAGCATAAAGACTTTCTTTCCCTGGATGGCCTGAAGAATTTGTCCGAATCTGCAGCGAAGGCCTTGTCAAAACACGAGGGGTGTCTCTATCTTCAGGGTTTGAAAGATTTGTCCCCTGCGGCAGCGGAGGCATTGGCAAATTGCAAAGGGTCTCTTAACTTGAGTGGATTGACTCACTTGTCCGATGTAATGGCTCGGGCTCTGGCTAAACACAAATATAATCTCTACCTCGATGGCATTACTAGCTTATCTGGTGTTTCTGCAGAGGCTTTGGCAAATCATGAGGGTGGATTAATTTCTCTTAATAGCTTATATAGCTTGCCTGTTGTGACCGCAGCGAAATTATCAAAGTACACCGGGAAACTTTTTTTTAATGGCTTAGCTAATTTGTCCCTTGAAGCGGCGGAGGCATTAGCGGATTACAAGGGAGGTTGCCTATCCCTTAAAAACCTGATTAATTTGCCCTATGCAAGAGCAGAAGCTTTGGCCAAATGCAATGGAGACATATACCTTGATGGATTGACTAGCTTGTCCGATGCAGCGGCAGAGGCATTGGTAAAACACAAAGGAAGAATTTCCCTTCAAAGTCTTGAAAATTTATCGGAAAATGCTATTCGATATCTTTCTCTGCACGAGAATGTGTTTACTCCAAAAATAGGATACCTACCAAAATTAAAAATTTAAAAATTCGAGCTGAGAACATCCTAAGTTGGATGTCCAACTGGATCGCGCCCCTGAAAAGTTGCACAGTTGCCGAACACCCCAACCAGTGCTGGGCGACAGATCTGGCACTTGTGCACTGCGGCTGCGACGGCTGGTGTGTTTGTGCCGGTCATCGACTGTTGCACCCGCGAGGTGCGCGGTCATGCCGTCGAACGCACCGGTCGAGCCAAGACAGCGGAATGTGCCCTTGAAGAGGCCCTGCTGGCGCGCTTTGGCACGCTGCGCAGCGCACCTCCCGGCATGCGCCTGCGCCACGACAACGGCTTGGTGTTTGGCTCACGCCAATACCGGGCGGTGGTCCGTGATTACGGTCTGCAGCCGGAATACATCACGCCTTACACGCCGCAGCAAAACGGCCTGTGTGAACGCTTCATCAAGACTTTCAAGGAGGAGCTGTGCTGGACGCAGCGCTTCGCCTCCTTGGAACACGCCCGGATGAAGATCCGGGCTTGGATCCACAACAACACCCACCGGCGCCCTCACCAGGCGCTCAACTATCGAACCCCGGCCCAGCAATACCACCTACACCCATCCTCACCATGCAAACTCGTAGTCTGTATATTACAAAAGGCTGTCCAAATCTCAGGGGAGCACTACAATCCGTTGATTTTCAACGTGGAGCGGGTGATGGGAATCGAACCCACGTATCAAGCTTGGGAAGCTCGTGTTCTACCATTGAACTACACCCGCGTGGAGATGGGTTATGATCGCTGGGGCGTGCGGATTGTCAAGGTGGGGCGATCTGTAGCGCGGGTCATTGCCCCGTGGGATCCACGCGGTCACTGCCCGGGCCTACAGAACGGGCATTGGCCTGAGGGAATGGCGGGATGGCTTGTATTTTGGCTGGGAAGAGACGGCAGATGGCGGGCTCGCCGCGGTTGGAAACCAGTTGCCACGGCTCAAAAAACGCCGCCTGTTTCCAGGCGGCGTTTGTGGGGATTCAGGGGTCTGACGACAGGCTTCAGGCGGTCGGCACTTCCGCGATGGTGCGAAGGATGCGCGAGGCGATGGCGTAGGGGTCGCCCTGCGAGTTCGGACGGCGGTCTTCAAGGTAGCCCTTGTAGCCGTTGTTGACGAAGCTGTGCGGGACGCGCACCGAGGAACCGCGGTCGGCGATGCCGTAGGTGAACTTGTCGATCGACTGGGTTTCGTGCAGGCCGGTGAGACGCATGTGGTTGTCCGGACCGTAGACGGCGATGTGCTCGTTGAGGTTCTTGGCGAAGGCCGCCATCAGCTTCTCGAAGTATTCCTTGCCGCCGACTTCGCGAAGATGCTTCGTCGAGAAGTTGGCGTGCATGCCGGAGCCGTTCCAGTCGAGGTCCTTGCCGAGCGGCTTGCAGTGGAATTCGACGTCCACGGCATACTTCTCGCAGAGACGGAGCAGCAGGTAGCGGGCGACCCAGACCTGGTCGGCGCAGTTCTTGGAACCCTTGCCGAAGATCTGGAATTCCCACTGGCCCTTGGCCACTTCGGCGTTGATGCCCTCGTGGTTGATGCCGGCGTCAAGGCAGAGGTCGAGGTGCTCCTCGACGATCTGGCGCGCGACGTCACCGACGTTCTTGTAGCCGACACCGGTGTAGTAGGGGCCCTGGGGAGCGGGATAACCGCCTTCCGGGAAGCCGAGGGGACGGCCATCCTGATAGAGGAAGTATTCCTGCTCGAAACCAAACCAAGCGTCCGGGTCGTCGAGAATGGTGGCGCGGCTGTTGGACGGATGCGGGGTGACGCCGTCCGGCATCATGACTTCGCACATGACCAGCACGCCGTTCTTGCGGGTGGTGTCCGGATACACGGCCACCGGCTTCAGCACGCAGTCGGAGCTGCGGCCTTCGGCCTGCAGGGTGGAGCTGCCGTCGAAGCCCCAGTTGGGAAGCTGCTCAAGAGTCGGGAAGCTCGCGTATTCCTTGATCTGCGTCTTGCTGCGCAGGTTCGGCACGGGGGTGTAGCCGTCGAGCCAGATGTATTCGAGTTTGTATTTGGCCATGGTTGTGTGTTCGAGGTTCGGTTGCCCCCGGGACATCTGCGTGCCGGAAGTCGACCAAGGGGAGGAAGAGCACGTCTTGTGCCAAAAGCGAAATGTTTTTTTATGGAGTTTATTTCCACCCTGCTCGCTTGCCCTGGCGTCGCGATGCCGCGTTAGTGGTTCTTCCATGCAGGAAGCCAAGAACACCGCCCGCGCCTCGGTCCGCCTGGGTTATGACGGACGGGTCCACAAGATTTTCAAGGGACACCAGGCCTGTGAGCGCTTCGAGCACGAACTGCGGGTGCTGAAATACCTGGAGAAGCAGGGCTGCCCCTTTGTGCCGCGGGTGCTGGAGGCCGACCCGGAGAGGCTCTATCTGGTGACCACGAACTGCGGCCAGCGGGTGGATCACATGACGGTGGACAAGTTGCGGCAGATCTACGCTGAATTGGAGCAGTATGGGGTGCGCCACGAGGATCCCTACCTGCGCAATGTCACCTATCGCGCCTCGGATGGCCGCTTTTGCCTCATTGATTTCGAGTTCGCCACCCTTCTCGACCAGCCCGAACTGGGGCCACCACCGCCGCCGCCGGACCCCGCGGAGCAGGGGCCGCGCGGCTGGTGAATTCGGTCATTTGGCGCGGTCTCGCCTTGGGAAGACCAGGCTACCGAGGCAGCCGCCGGTCATCGTCGCCAGGAAGGCGGCCAGCTGCATCCACTGAAAGCTGACCGGATCGTTCATGGTTTGCGGATCGAAGCCGGGCACGAACAGGGGGCCGGAAAAGGCGATCAGACCCGCGGCGGTGATGCCGCAAGCGGTGCCAATCCAGACGCCAACGGGCGAGGCGAAGCGGATGACCAGGGCAAACAGGAAGAGGCAGAAAATCGGCACGGTGAAGAAGTTCACCGTCTTGCCGGTGACGGCGGTGAAATTGCCGGGCACGTGCTTCATCAGCGTGCTGCCCGCGACCACCACGGCGCCG
>JAURFH010000295.1 GCA_030834415.1 Verrucomicrobiota bacterium
TAGGACGCTTTCATGGAGCCTTCGTGCTGGTGACGCGTGGCGCGATATTGTTGAACCAATACCCTCCGTGCTGTCGGTAATACTTATACCCTTTCTCGCCGATCTCTTTCGTGACCGCCGCCTCGGAGGCCGCCCGGATGTCCTGCAAGGCTTGATTGCGCTGCTCGGGTGTGAGGTCGCGATTGCGCCGGACCTCATTCGCCGCTTTTTCCGCATCCGTCTTCAAGCTGCTCACGCGTGCTGCCGCACTGGCATCAAAGCCCATGTACGGAGCGGCGGCGACCAGTTGCCGGTAGCTGTAATCCTTGGCTAACTCCACCTCCTTGTAGCGCTCCTCGCCCAGTGTCGCCCGCAGATTCTCTTGCGCCAGCTTGCTGGCCTCTTGTTGAGCCTTCATCTCTTCTGGTGTCGGTCGCTCGCCCATACGGGAGAAGCGTGCCTCTTCCTCCGCCCGTTTGACGGCGAACAAAGCCCGAAATTCCTCTTCCGAAGGATTAAAGCCACGCAGCTCATACTTCATGTTGCGCGCCGTGTCCGAAGTGCGGATGTCGTAATCGAAAATCTCCTGCGGCGTCATGAACTCCTTCATCCCTTCCAGCATTTTCTTGCGCACGTCGGCGAGCTCCTTTTGCGTATCACTATCAATGTAGCCGCCGGCCTCCGCGTAGATCCTGCTGCGTTCTTCGCTGAATTTCTTGTCCAGCTCCTTGATCTTGTCCCGTTGCTCCTGGGTAAGGAAAGCCAGTTGCTTGTCCCGGGTATCTTCATAACTGCTAAAAGCCTTGCGCATCTCCGACTCTTCCACCCCTAACAGCTCCTTGATCAACTCGGAACGCTCCTTATACAAGGCCGCCACTTGCGCCGCCTTTTCCGGGTCACGCTTCTGCGAACGGCTGCCCATATCCGAGACCCAAAACTGATCTGGCCGATAGGTCGGCTGTTCACGCAAGGCGACCATCCGGGGTTCATAGAGTTTGTCGATATCGGCGATGATGATGTCCCGGATCGTCGCCTCCGGGCAACCGATGCCCCGCAGCTTGCGGATGTATTCCTTGTAATCGGCCGCCTCCACTTCCCGCCAATGGAACTCCGGCTCGATCACGTTCGTCACCACCTGCGGTGCCTGCGCCCGCTTCTTCTCCGGCTTACTGGAGGAACTCACCCTCATCGCAACCGATCCCTCTGCAGAATCCGGCGAAGTTGGTTGGGGAGAAATGAAGTAAGCGATGCCCAGCCCGGCATTCAGGCAGATGGAAACCAGCAATATCACCTTGGGGGACATGATCATTTATATATTTCACTCCGGCCTAATTCTCAAGCCGGTAGTTTGGAACTCCTTTACCTACTCCTTTCCATTTTATTAAACACCGGAATGTTCAAAATGTTTCTCCGCCATTTACCAAACCGCACAAGTCACCTGCCTATAAGTTGTTATACAAGCATCCTGTCATGCCCACGCCCAACGCCAGAACAATGGAAAACCGCTCCAAACTCCTAAAATCTTGAGCCCGCCACCTTGAATCTTATCCTGCCAGTCTGCACTCTCCACAGACTTGATGCACACCGTCGCCCTAGCCTGTCATGCCATGGCCACACGATTTGAATTCGTGTTGCAGGGGTACGATGCTGTCGCTTTGCGGGCGGCGGGTGAAGAGGCCATCCGCGAGATCGAACGGCTCGAAAGCCAGCTCAGCATCTATCGCCCCGCCAGTGAACTCAGCCAGCTCAATGCCCGGGCAGCCCATGAGGCCGTGCGCGTGGAACCGCGACTTTTCAAACTGCTCCAGCGGGCCCGCAACTTATCGGAAGAAACCGGGGGTGCTTTCGATATCACCGTGGCCCCGCTGATGCGGTGTTGGGGGCTAATGCATAAGGAAGGGCGGGTGCCTTCGCCAGAGGAACTAGCTGCCGCACGGGCGAACACTGGGTGGCAACATCTTGAGCTGAACGAAAGTGATTTCACCGTCCGCTTTCATGCCGAAGGGCTGATGCTCGACCTCGGCTCCATCGGCAAAGGCTATGCCTTGGAAGAAGCGGCCGACCTCTTACGGGAAGCCGGAGTGACGAGTGCGCTGTTGCATGGCGGCACCAGCACGGTTTACGCAATCGGTCAGCCTCAGGAGGCCGAGTCCTGGTCGATAGCCTTGGCCGATCCCAAAACGGAAGCTGGCCGCTTCATCGCCACTTCATCAGAAACTGTTCGCGCCCGTTTCTCGCCCTTGGCGACCGTTCAGTTGCGCGATGAATCTCTTTCGCTCTCAGCGGTATGGGGCAAATCATTTGTCACACCGGAGAAGACTTACGGCCACGTCATCGACCCGCGTTTGGGTGAGCCGGTGGAAGGTGCGTTGATGGCCGCCTGTGTTTTGCCTTCCGCCACCGATACGGATGCACTTTCTACCGCTTTGCTTGTCGGCGGCATCCCTGAGTGGGAGAAATTCATCAGCTTACGTCCGACGATGCGTGCACTCGTGGTCGGGCGCTCTGAAGCAGGGGAGCTACCGGAGATACGGAGCCTAGCGATTGAGACCGGTCAGGGGGACTGAGGTCTCGTGCAAAGGCAGGAAAATGCTCATGGTCGTGCCTTTGCCGAGCGTTGACCGGATGCGCACCGTGCCCCGATGCGTCTCCGCCACGCGCCGGACAATCATCAGCCCCAAGCCGGTACCTTTGCCTTTGGTGGTGTTCAGCAGCGAAGTGAAGGCACGTTGACGTTGCTCAGGAGACATCCCCATACCGGTGTCCTTGAAATCGATGACCACATGGGTGGGCTCCGGTGAATGACGGGGCAGATAGATGACCCGCGTGGTGACAGTGAGACGTCCCCCCTCCTGCATGGCCTCCACGGCATTGAGTGTGAGGTTGAGAAAGGCTTGTTCCAGTTGCGTGGGATCGGCCATCACCAGTGGCAGTTCCGGGTCCAGCTTGCGCACCAGTTCGATCTGCTGGTTTTTCAGTTTGTGACGTGTGAGCAAGCCAAGGTCGTCGATGAGCTGGTTCACGTTCACTTCCACCAGAGCCGGTTCCGTATTCCGCGCGAAGTCGAGGACCTGTTCCACGATCTTGTTCATGTGGTCCATCTTCTCGCCCATGATACGGACATCGGTGGCCCGTGGATCATCCGCCGGGAACTTCAGGTCGAGCGAGTGATAGAGCATCTTCAGCACCGTGAGCGGATTGCGGATCTCATGTGCCACCTCTGCCGCGAGCAGACCCAGCGCCGAGAGCTTCTCTGTCTGGCGCAATTGTTCTTCCACGTCTACGATGCGCTCATACAACCGCGCCTTCTCGATGGCGATGGCGGATAGCTCGGCAAGAGCGGAGAGAATCTTGATCTCTTCGTTCGAGAAATTATGCGGCTCCTCGGTGTAAACGTTCAGCGCGCCGATGGACTGGTTACCAAAGATGAGCGGCACACTGAGCAGGGAGACCAGCCCTTCGCGCCGGGCGGTCTCTACGTGCTGATAACGGGAAGATGTCTGGACATTCTCCACCTGCAACGCCTTCTTCCGGCGCACCACGATGCCGATGAGGCTTTCATGCAGGCTGATGGGCGGACGATTCACATAGAATTTACCCGCCCCATAACAGGCGCGCAGTTCCAGCCAGTTGCCGGTCTCATCCACCATGTGCAGGGAGCACATCTTGGTCTCCATCAACTGGCAGGCCTCCCGGGTGATGACCGTGAGGGCGTCATTCAGATTCAAGGTGGAGCTGATGGTCTGGCCCACGCTGGCCAAGGTCTCGAACAGCCGCGCCTTGAGCCGGAGCTGTTCATAAAGCCAGGTGTTGTGGATCACCTTGGCCGCTTGCATGGCCAGTTCTTCCAGCAGACTCTGGTCATCACTGCTGAAGGCGTCCTTGCGGTCCGAATCCACATTCAAGACGCCACGCACTTCGCCCTCCACCACGAGAGGAACGGCCAGCTCCGAACAGACATTGCGGCGGACCATCACGTATCGCGGGTCT
>JAURFH010000296.1 GCA_030834415.1 Verrucomicrobiota bacterium
CTCGCCCTCGAGCAGGCCGTTGTCGCCCATGAACACGATGATGGTGTGATCGAGCTGCTTGGTTTTTTCCAGCCAGGCGTAGAGGCGCCCCACACTATCATCCACACTCAGAATGGTGCCCCAGTAGGCGCGGGTCATGTTCTCGAAAGCGACGACGCCGGCAGGTGATGAGTCCGGGAAATTTTTGCGCCACTCGAAGAGCGGGCCGTAGATGCCGTGCCACGTGCTCAGGCGCTGCTTGATCCAGTCAGGTTTTTTGTCCAGTTGGAAGGCGGTGTAAGGATAGGGGATTTTGACGTCGTTGAAGCTGTTCGTGTACTTGGGCTCCGGGATGTAGAAGCTGTGCGGGGCCTTGTGGCCCGGCATGAGCAGGAAGGGCTTGTCTTTGCGGTCCTTCATCCAGTTGAGCGCGAGGTCGGTGACGACGTGGGTATAGTAACCGGGGATAACCTTGCGCGTGCCGTCCACGTTGAACTCGGTATCGAAATACTGGCCCTGGCCTTTGTGGGTGACGAAGTAATCGAAGCCGGGACGCTTCTCGTCGTTATTCTCGCCCATGTGCCATTTGCCGATGTAGGCGGTGTCGTAACCGGCATCCTGCAGGCGGCGGGGGAAGCTGGCCATATCTTTCGGATACTCGGTGAAGTTGTTCACGACACCGTGGGAATGGGCGTAGAGGCCGCTCAGGATGGAGGCGCGGCTGGGCGAGCAGAGGGAGGTGGTGCAAAAGGCGTTCTTGAAATAGACGCCTTCCTTGCCGATCCGGTCGATGTTCGGCGTCTTGAGGTATGGGCTCTTGCCGGAAATGCTGATGGCATCCCAGCGCTGGTCATCCGTGAGGATGAAGACGACATTGGGATGTTTCTTGGAGGCCGCCTGCGCGGTGGACAGCAAGGCTGGTCCGGCAAAGGCAAGGGCGAGTAACGCGGAAAAAACCGCACGTCGAGTCAGGGTACTAAACAGCATCATTAATCGGGTTGATTGGTTCGGGCAAAGGAGTAAACGGAATGACGTGATGATGCAACGGGAAATGAACGGAGGGGTGAACCGCAGCCCCGACTGAAGCCGGGGTGAAAATACGCGGAATACACGGAAAAGGGGCAGAGGGGGACAGTCTAAAGTTACTTGCTTGGATAAGCACCGAGGCCACCCTGGATCACAGTGGATGGAGTATTTGTATCCGTATTCAACTCAGCCAAGGCACGGGTCCAGTCTTCGATTTTATCGGGGCGGTCATAGAGGCGATTGATCAATGCCTGAACAACAGGGGATGTCCAAACTCTTCCTTTTTTGCTGTCTCCTTCGACCACCGCATTGCCATGCCAATGGAAAAGATGTCCGGCTACCCTGACTTCAGCAAACGGCGCAGCAGATAGCCTGCTGAAATCGAGATATACTGCCTCTTTCTGCAACATGGCTACAAACTGCTGCCGAAGCTGCTCAGGCAGTTCCAACTCGAAGTCGCGGAGCGAGTCTTTGATGATGACTTTTGAGTCGTCAGGTATGTTGCTGAGGCCGGGGAGTATATCACCCTTTTGATGCTGCCCTCTGGCAGCCAGCTCAGCTTCTTTGATTCGTAATTCGGCCCTGAACTGTGCAATGGCCACAGTTAGGCTGAGTATGCCAAATAAGGAGGCAGCGATAGCCAGCGGTCGTGTGCTGTGGAGGAATGGATATACAAAGAAGGCTCCGGCGCAGACGAACCACCCCCAGCAATTACAGGCCATCATGCTGCCCATAATGAGCCCGATGACCCCGATACCGAAACTCAAGCGAGCGAGGTAGGGTTTGGACAGTTGGCTTTTTAAGGGGCTGTTCACTTCGTCTTGTAATCTTCCCAGAGCCATTCGAGGGCACCGGCCAGGGTTTGGCGGGTGACGCGGCCGTCGGTGTGGCCGGCGGCTTCGGCGAAGACGTAGCGGTAGGGATAGCCTTTGTCTTTGAGGACGGCGGCCATGCGCTGGTTCGCCATCACCCAATTGTGCAGGGAGGCTTCGTCGCGGTTCCAGCCGTTGTCTTTTTCGCTGATCTCGAGCCAGATGCGGAGGGGTTTGCGTTCGCTGTTCGGGATGAGGGTGGCGTGATATTCCCAAGCACCGCGCGGAGTCTCGGCACTCTTGGGGGATTGTTGATCCACGTAGGTGCCGGAATAGGTGAGCACGCGGCGGTAGAGATCTGGGTGATACCAGGCCATGGAGAGCGCGGCGGCTCCGCCGGAACTGCCGCCCATGGTCGCCCGGGCGTTGGGATCTTTGGTGAGCTTGAGGTGGTAATCTTTTTCGATGCGCGGCAGGACTTCCTTCTCCAAAAACTCGGCGTAGAGGCCGGACATGGTGTCATACTCCAGGCCGCGTTGGCTGCCTTTGGAATCGCCGCCGCCGGAGTTGATCATGATGGCGATCATGGCGGGGACGCGTTTTTCGTGGATGAGATTGTCAAGCACTTTGGGGAGGGTGCCCAGATAACCCATGCCGTCTTGAGCGACGATGAAGGGGGCAGTGGTGCCCGGCTTATACTGAGCGGGTACATACACGGCCACCTTGCGTTTGTAGGGCACCGGAGGCGGCTGGTTCTTGGCGATGCCGGAGTAGATTTTGCTCTCGGTGGAATCCATCACGAACTGGTGGATGGTGCCCTTGGGGACGCCTTCCTTGACGGTCATCTCCGGCGAGTTGGCGTAGTTCGGTCCGATGATGAATTCGACGTTGTCCTTGGTGCGGGCAGGCGAAGCGGGGGCATTGGTATCGGCGGCAGTAACGATGTGAGGGAGGGAGGCAAGGCAAACGAGCGCGGTGCCAAAATGGGCGATGAATTTCATGTGCTTGCCGAAACGATGGCAGAGGAAAGAAGCGGCGACAACCGAGAAGAAATGAGCCGGGGAAGCATCTTAAACGGGAGGCGCTCATGGCTAGCGCCGGTGCCTAATGACTCTCAGGCGAAGGCGGTTTTGCGTCAAAGGTGCATAACTTCCTGACACGCTGGATTACCCATTGAAAAGCAGCACCAGCCATTGTTGCGGTCAACGCGCATAGCAGAGCTGCAAAAAAGCCTTATAGCAAGGCAGCGGCGATTCCCTTTCGGATGGCTATACTTATTGAGTCTCCTTGAACGAAGAGTGAATCAGCCATCATGCCCAAACCGAAAAAAGCGATGCAAAGGCCCGTGGTCAGAACTGGTGAGATAGTGAGTGTCCAAACGTATGGCCGACGAGAACGAAAAAAGATCAAGGCGACGAGCAATCCGCAGACGGCACTGGCCAGAATCAGGATAAGTTCAAATTGCGTCATGTCGCTTGATAGCTCAAGGGTGGTTCAACCGAGGGGTTTGTTTGTGTCTGGTGGCTTCTCATTTCGCATGATCTTGAAATAGTAGAGGTATGCTCCGATCACGTTGGTGAAGAGAATGACGACAATCCAGAGCATCCTTTCGTTTCCTTTATCCTCCATTTTCACGGCTGAAACGAGGCAGCTTAGCCAGAGCACAAACCAAAGAAGCATCGCCACCAAGGCCATGCCCAAGGAGATAGAGTGATAAGTTTGCTCCTTCATTGAGCCGAACAGCATGGCGAAGAAATACAGGACAGGTGGCGCCAGGAAGACGGTGTCGGTAGCTTTCATAGTGCTTCGTTCACTGGTAATTAAACGTAAAGGTGACTTCGCGTTAGTCTTTGCCGATCTTCTCGCGAACTTCTTCTGGCCAAGGCGGGAAGGGGGCGGACTTTTCAATCGCCATCTTGCAGTGGGCAGCTTGTATTGTGCTGGTGGTGCTCTCTGTAGTGGCTATCTCTGATATCTGCCCATCCGAGTGGAGGCGGAATTTCACGATGACTCGTCCGATTTTTTGACGCTGAGTTGCGGAGCTTTCCACAAATTCGTGCCAGCGGTTACGGATTTGCTCGATCACCTTCTGGTCATATATGCCCAAGGGGGTGTTGCTGACCTTGAGTGGTGAGATGTTTTCC
>JAURFH010000297.1 GCA_030834415.1 Verrucomicrobiota bacterium
AACACTGATCTTCGCGAGCGGTTGGTGAGTTTAGTGCCGTAGGCATGATGCGATGGTAGCTGTGGGTGAAGCAACGCGAACCCACGGTTTGCGCGTATCGGATCAGTGTGCGTCACGTAGTGACGCTTGAATGACTCTTTCGCAGCGTCGCTACGCGACGCACATATTCTTTGCTAATGATCCGTGGGTTTCACCCACGGCTACCCTCTAGCCGTGCCTCTGGCACTTTCTGAAGAAGTGTTTCAGTTGTAGTGACGTGGCTATTCTTTGGAGTTTTGGGTTTGGTAATTCCTTCGTCATTCGGATTTCGGCATTAGTCATTCTTCAAAAGGTGCGGAGAAACTTACATTCGGGTGGCATAATCTTCTATTGTTCCGGCGGGAGGCTTGGCGGATAGTGTGGGCGCACTCATGAAGTCTCTTTGCGTGACAGTTTTGTTCGCCCTCTCCGTCCTCGCCGTGCGCGGGGCGACGGTGGATTTTTCGCACCAGATCGTGCCCATTTTGCGGGAGCATTGTGCGGAATGTCACACGGGCGATAAGAAGAAGGGCGGGTTCTCGCTGAACACTCGTGCCGAACTCATGGAAGGCAGTGAGAACGGCCCGGTCATCGAGGTGCGTCACAGTGACAAGAGCAAGTTCATCGAGTTGCTGATCACCAAGGATGAAGATTCCCGGATGCCGCCCAAAGGCCCGGCGCTGTCCGCCGAGAAGGTCGCCCTGCTCAAAGCCTGGATTGATGGCGGGGCGCAATGGGAGGAAGGTTTTGCCTTCAAACAACCAGCGTATGAACCCGCGCTGAAACCGCGTCGCGTCGAGTTGCCTGCGGCGGTGGTAGGCCGCACCAATCCGGTGGACCGTATCCTCGATGCCTACCTCGCAAAGCATCAGCTCAAGACGCCGGAGCCCATCAGCGATGAGGAATTCGCCCGTCGCGTGCATCTGGATCTCATCGGCTTGTTGCCGGAGCCTGAGGCGTTGGATAAGTTTCTTAAGGATCGGAGCAAAAACAAACGCGAGCGATTGGTGCAGGCGCTCTTGGCGGATGATGTGGCGTATGCCGAGCATTGGCTGACGTTTTGGAATGATCTTCTGCGGAATGACTATTCTGGCACGGGCTTCATCACAGGTGGACGCAAACAGATCAGCAAGTGGCTTTATCAGGCCTTGGTGGAGAACAAGCCATACGATGTGTTTGTCCGGGAATTGATCGCCCCGCCGACACCTGAGAGTGCGGGCTTCAGTCAGGGTATCAAGTGGCGCGGCAGTGTGAATGCCTCGCAGACGGTAGAGGTGCAGTTCGCGCAATCCGTGGGGCAATCCCTGCTGGGCATCAATCTCAAGTGCGCCTCCTGTCATGACAGTTTCATCGATCGGTGGAAGTTGGATGAAGCGTATGGTATGGCAGCGATCATCGCCGAGGAACCCCTGGAAGTGAACCGTTGTGACAAACCAGTCGGTCGCACCGCCAAGGCCGCGTGGCTCTTTCCCGAGTTGGGCCAGATCGATGCGAGCAAACCGCCGAAGGAACGCTTGCAACAACTGGCCGCCTTGATGACGCATCCAGAGAATGGGCGCGTTCCCCGCACCATCGTGAACCGCCTCTGGCAACGGCTTATGGGGCGCGGCATCGTGCATCCCGTGGATGCCATGCAAACGGAACCTTGGAATTCCGATCTGCTCGATTTCCTCGCGACGAATCTTGCGGATAACAAATATGACCTGAAGCAGACACTCGCACTCATCTGCACCTCGGAGGCGTATCAATCCAAAGCGCAGGTGCTCGAGCCGGGAGTCGATGACCACAAGTATGTCTATGCCGGTCCCCGGGCGAAGCGGATGACGGCAGAACAGTTCGTGGATGCGGTGTGGCAATTGACCGGCACGGCACCGAAGAAATTCGATGCGCCCTTGATCCGGGGCAAAGCCGAGCTGGCGGGTGCTCCCAAGCTGGAATTGAAAGGGCAATGGGTCTGGTCCACGGATAACGTCGGCACCAATCTGGCCAAAGCGGGTGAGGCGATCACGTTGCGTCGCAAGTTCGCTTTGAAAGAAGTGCCGGTTCGTGCGGGTGCCGCCATCACGGTGGATAACTCCTACACCCTTTTCGTGAACGGCCGGCAGATCGCGGCAGATGATGACTGGATGCGCATCGAGCCCGTGAGCCTTGAGGGTGTGTTGAAAAAAGGCGGCAACGAATTTCTGATCGTGGCGAAGAACGCGGGGAATACGCCCAATCTCGCCGGGGCATTCTTTGAAGCGCGCTTACGTTTTGCGGATGGTGAGGAACAGGTCATCGGCACGGATATCGCTTGGGAATGGACCAAAACTTTGCCCGATGCAAAAGGCAAGTTCGCCGCCCAGCCCAAGGACTGGCAGCCAGCGGTGCCGGTGGTGAATCCCCAAGTATGGTCGGGCCGTTTAAGTGGGCAGATCGCCGCGGTCTTGAATCAAGTGGTGTATATGAAGCTGCCGATGGTTCGGGCCTCACTGGTAAAAGCCGATTTGCTGCAACGCATCATGGGCCGGCCAAATCGTGACCAGATCGTGACCTCGCGTCCGGAAGACCTGAGCACCTTGCAGGCACTGGACCTGAACAACGGACAGGAGCTGACGGACTTGCTCGCGAAGGGCGCGGCGCGGCTGGTGAAAGACCATGCTGGTGACACGGAAAATATCACCAAGTGGGTCTATGAATTTGCCTTGAGCCGTCCGCCAACACGCAGTGAACGGGGGGTGGCCCGGGATGCACTGGGCAAGACCGCCAACGAGCAAGGCGTGCAAGACCTGCTCTGGGCAGTGGTCATGATGCCGGAGTTTCAACTCGTCCGCTGATGTGCCATATTGAATAACGAAAACACAGCCATGAAACCGCAGATAGATCCTACATTGCCTGAGTCGCAGGCGCGGCGTGAGTTTCTCAAGCAACTCTCTGCCGCTGGCCTGGCGGCGATGATGACCGGAGAGGTTTCCGTGTTCGGTGCCGACAAGGTGATGAATCCGAAAGCGACGGCGGACACCTGTATCTTGCTCTGGATGGCGGGTGGCATGGCCGCGCCGGATACCTTTGATCCCAAGCGCTATGTGCCCTTTGCACCCGGCACTCCCGTGGCGAAGGTGGAGAGCACTTTCCCGACGATCGATACGGTCGTTGATAACATCAAGATCACGCAGGGCTTCGAGAACATCGCGAAGATCATGGATCGCGCGACACTGATCCGCTCACACATTCAGGCGGATCTCGGAAGCATCTTGCACTCGCGGCACCAGTATCATTGGCACACAGGGTATGTGCCGCCGCAGACGGTGGCGTGTCCGCACATCGGCGCGTGGATGTCCAAGGTGCTCGGGCCGCGCAATCCAGTGATGCCAGCGTTCATCAATATCGGTCAACGGCTGGAAGGTGTGGGCGAACAGGAAGAATTGAAGGCCTTCACCACGGCGGGCTTCTTTGGCACCGAGTTCGGGCCTATGGTAATCCCGTTTCCGGAAGATGCGATGCAATCAGTACGGCCACCGAAAGGCATGGAGCCGGGGCGGTTCGACAATCGCTACAGTCTTTATCGCAAGCTGGTCGATAAGAATCCGCACCGCGATTACCTGAGCGACCATCAGCAGACTTCCATGTTGCGTTCGCTGGATAACGCGCATCGTTTGCTGAGTTCGCCTTCTGCCAGGGCCTTCGACCTGACGCAGGAACCGATCGAGAATATCCGGAAGTATTATCCGGAGTATGAACCGGGCGTGCGCTTCGAGGCGTCGCGTGATCGTTTTGCCGCAACGTATGAGCAGGGGACCATTGGCAAGTTCGGTTTGGGCTGTTTGCTGGCGCGTCGATTGACGGAAGCAGGTGCGCGATTCATCGAAGTATCCACGGAATATATCCCGTTCTTCAATTGGGAC
>JAURFH010000029.1 GCA_030834415.1 Verrucomicrobiota bacterium
CACCTCCACCACTTCGGCCCCCATGGATTCAAGCTGCTTCACCGCAGCATCCACCGAGGCCTTCACCTCCGGGTCCAAGCCGCCGACCATATATTCCTTGGCCAGACCGATCTTAAGTCCCCTGATATCCCCAGTCAGCGCACCGCGATAATGCGGAACCGGTTGCGGGATGCTTGTCGAATCCCGCAGATCGTGTCCGCTGATTACTTCCAGCAAAGTCGCTGCATCCCGCACGTCTTTGGTGAACGGTCCGATCTGATCGAGTGACGAAGCGAACGCCACTAAACCATAGCGCGATACACGGCCATAGGTCGGTTTCAAACCAACGCAGCCGCACAAGGCAGCCGGTTGCCGGATGGACCCGCCCGTGTCCGATCCCAAGCTGGCGATGCACTCATCTGCCGCCACCGATGCGGCTGAACCGCCAGAAGAACCACCCGGAATCCGCTCCGTATCCCAAGGATTGCGCGTGGTGAAATAAGCCGAGTTCTCGGTGGAGCTGCCCATGGCGAACTCGTCCATGTTCAATCGGCCAAACACAATCGCACCCGCCGCCTTCAGCTTCTCCACCACCGTCGCGTCATAGACCGAGGTGAATCCGTCGAGAATCTTGGAGGCACAGCCCAGCGGCTGCCCTTTCACGCTCAGCACATCCTTCAAGGCGATCGGCACACCGAGCAAAGGCTTGTCCGTGGGATTCGCTCCACCGGCGATGGCTGCATCTACCGCGGCAGCTTGGGCCAAGGCATCTTCCGCGTTGTAGCTCAGGAAAGCCTTTACCTGGCCGTCCACGCGCTGGATTTGGTCCAGACAGGCTTGGGTCACTTCGCGGGCACTCGTTTCCCGACGGGAAAGCTGCGCGGTGACTTCAGAAATGGTCAATCGATTCAGCATGAGGGAAAGCAGAAAGTGTTACTCCACGATCTTGGGGACGAGGAACAGACCGGCACCCTTGGAAGGGGCGTTCTTCAGGGCGTCCTCGTGAGGGATGGAGGGTTGCACCTCATCCGCTCGCGTCACGTTCACCACTGGAAAGGCGTGCGCGGTAGGCTCCACGGCGCTGACATCCAGTTCGCCGAGCTTCTCGATGTATTGCAGCACGCCACCGAGCTGGCTGCCCAGTTTGGCTTCCTCTTCCGGCGTCAAAGCGATGCGGGCCAGATTGGCCACGTAATGGATATCAAAATCCGCAGACATGCGGCGAAGATTAGGTAGGGGGAAAACAAGTTCCAAGCCTTTTACATCCTGAAACCCCTCCGAAGCCCTGACCGGAAGCGTTTATTCCTCGTCGAACTTGCGCTTGAGCAACGCCTCGATCTCCAGCACGGCCTGCTCGGCATCAGCCCCTTGGGCCTGGATGACTATCCGGCTGCTGGGACCGGCCGCCAACATCATGAGACCCATGATGCTCTTGCCGTTCACTTGTTCGCCGTCCTTCTCGACGAAGATGTCACAGTCAAACCGGTTGGCGACCTTCACGAACATGGCCGCCGGCCGTGCGTGAATGCCCAACTTGTTGATGACTGTCAGTTCCTTCGTCACCATATCGTCTTTATCCGATGATTTTCGCGTGCTGCTCATCCGCGGCGGTAATATGTAAGTCTCAGGGGCGACCTGCCAAGAGATTTCATAAAGATACTCCCTTGGCCATGCGGGCGATGAGCCGTTCGTTCAATTCTTGCGCGGCATTATGGCCGGCCGCCTTCAATTGTTGTTGCAGCGCAGCCACTTCCACCAATCGCGCAATATCCCGTCCCGGCCGCACCGGGATGGTCACATGGGGGATATCGACATCCAAAATCCGGACAAGATCCTCGTCCATCCCCAGGCGATCCACATTGGGGACATCGTTCCAAGTCTTCAGGCTGACCACCAGATCCACCTGTTTATCCCGGCGAATGGCCTTCACGCCGAACATCTGGGCGACGTTGATGATACCGATACCGCGGACCTCCATATGATCGCGCGTGACCTCGGCACTGGTGCCGATGACCCGGCGGCCATCGATCAAAGTGACTTTGGTGATGTCATCCGCCACCAGGCTGTAACCGCGCTCGATCAAGGCCAGCACACACTCGCTTTTGCCGATACCGCTCTCGCCCTTCACGATCACGCCCATGCCGAGGATATCCACCATGCTGCCCATCTCCGTGCCGCGGGGGGCGAACATCCATTCCAGCGACAGGGTCGCCAGATTGATGAAGCGCATGGTGATGAGAGGTGTGCGGAAGATCGGCACATTGGCTTTTTCCGCCGCCTTCAAGAGCTGCTTGTCCGGCTGGATATTTCGGGAATAGACGATGCAAGGCACCCGGTAGGAAAACAGCTTCGTGTAACGCGCTTCCCGCTCTTCGGCACTCAATGATTTGAGAAAAGTAGATTCCGCACTGCCGATGACCTGGATACGCTTGCTGGCGAAGTAGCGCGTGAAACCGGCGATGGCCAGCCCGGGCCGGTTCACGGTCGGTTCCTTGATGACCTTCTGCAATCCACTGGCCCCGGCTATCAGCCGCAATTCCAAATCACCACGGTAGGTGGTGTAAAACTGCTCCACTGTGACGACATCGCGTTTCAATGTTTTCTTGTCCATGATGTCTGCGGTTGCGGCTCCATTTACATGTTAAAATCGGGGCCCAGATAGATTTCGCGGGCTTTCGCGTCATTCGCGAGAAACTCCGCTGTTCCCTGCACCATCACTTCGCCGTTCTTGATGATGTACCCACGGTCAATGAGCTTCAGCATTTCCCGCACGCTATGGTCCGTGATGAGCACTCCCAAGCCCCGGTCTTTCAGGCGCTTGGTGATTTTGCTCACTTCATATTGGGCGATCGGGTCGATACCGGCCAAGGGCTCATCCAGCAAAAGCAGCTTGGGGCTCGTCACCAGAGCACGGGTGATCTCCAACCGCCGCTTCTCACCACCGCTCAACTGGTAGGCCTTGCTCTTGGCCAATGAGGTCAGGTCCAGCTCTTCCAACAGATACTTCAACCGGACTTTTTGTTCCTCCTTGGAGAGCTTGCAAGTCTCCAAGATGGCCAGAATATTCTCTTCGACCGAGAGTTTGCGAAAGACGGATGGTTCCTGCGTCAGGTAACCGATACCCAAGCGGGCACGCTCATGGATGGGTAAATTGGTGATCTCTTTATTATCAAAGACGACTTTGCCTTCATCTGGTCGCACGACTCCAACCACCATATTAAAGGATGTGGTCTTCCCAGCCCCGTTCGGCCCGAGCAACCCGACGATTTCACCAGGCTCCACCTTGATAGATACGCCGTTGACGACGCGGCGGCGGCCATACTCTTTGGCCAAATTTTCAGTGCGCAACAGGCTCATTTGATAAAACTACCGCGAGGCTTACCAACCGGGACAATCTACTTCTTGGGACCTGATTTTTCCAGGCTCTGCTGGTCGATGGTCATCCGGTTGCGACCGATCGTTTTCATCACTCCATTAGCCCGGTCCAGAATGACTTTCTCGGCATCCTTAAGCGTTCCGAAGGAGGTGGTAATGGTCGGGTCACCGGTCAAGGTGAGCACATTGGCCTGCACATCAAAGGTGGCGTGCTTGCCGGTGGCGGTCTTCTTACCATCCTTGTCCACCACATCGATCTTCACGTTGCCCTCGGCATAGATGACCTCGAGACGGCTGTTGTCAGCGGTCAGGTGCACCGTGAGCTCATCGCAATGAATCTTGGTCTCCGGCGGGTCATTCACGATGACATTGCCTTTGAAGACGGCGATATGGTTCGTGGTGCTGAACTCGAAGTAATCGCTCAAGATCTCCAAGGGTTGCTTCTTGGCTGCCTCTTGGGCGGAAACTTCATGCCCCAAAACCAGACCGACCATGACCGTCATTAACCAGAACAGTTTCTTCATGCTCATTTCCCTTTTTCTTTCTCAAAAAGTTCCCGGCTGATCACCGCCCTGACCCGGTTGGACAGGATCAACTTTGATTCCGTTTGCTGATATCGAAAACCGACTCCCGAAAGCTTCAATTTGCCGTCGCCACTGGTCGCCTCCACCGCCTTGTCCGAAGTGGCCACTTTCAATTTCTGATTGTACAGGCAATTGGTGGCGTTCACGATCATGTTGGTCACCTTCGCACCGGTATCGTAACTGTAAGTCTCCGCCCGCAACCCGGTGATTTCGATCAATTGATCTCCTTTGGGCATCCCCTCTTTGGCAAAGATCTGTGAATTCAGGCGGTTCTGGTTGTCATAGCCGGGAATCTTGATGTCCTTGCCCCGGCCACCCATCTGGGGTTGCGCGGAGACCCACAGCAGACTCATAGAAATCCCGCCCAGCACCAGCAAGAGCCAGGCTGTCCGCATCCATCTATTCGGGCGATTCATCATACTGAGTATTCGTCCACCAACGGCTTCCAATAACCCTGCGCCTTCAGGATAAGCTCGCAAACCTCACGCACTGCACCAGTACCGCCGTGGGCTTTCGTGACATAGTGCGCGACATCTTTCGCCTCGGCAATGGCATTTGCCACGGCTGCCGCAAACCCGGCGCGCTTCAAAACGGCCAGATCTACGATGTCATCTCCCATGTAACAGACCTGCTCCCAAGTGACTCCGGCCTGCTTCATCATGTCCTCAGCCGCCTGGGTCTTGGTGCCGGACTTTTGCTGGTGCAGGTAATCTACCTTCAAATCCGTGGAGCGCTCGATGGTCGCTGAGGATGGGCGATTGGATATCCACCCGACCTTGATGCCTTCCTTCTGCAAGAGGCGCAGGCCGAGCCCGTCTTGGATGCTGAAACGTTTCAACTCGACGCCATTGCCCATGGTGATGGTGCCATCCGTCAGTACCCCATCCACATCGCAAAGGAAGAGGCGAATGGCTTTCAGACGTTTGGTTTGGGCTGCTTTGGAAAGACTCATGCTTAAATCTCTTACTTCACCGCTGCACGCACTTTGAGCAGCGTCTTCAGCACCTTTGGCATATCGGCCAGCGGCACCATATTGGGTCCATCGCTCAAGGCTTTGTCCGGCTCCGGATGCGTTTCGATAAATACGCCATCCGCGCCAGCCGCCACCGCACAACGAGCCAATACCGGAGCGAACTCGCGTTGACCGGCCGACTTGTCACCACCGCCACCGGGTAACTGCACCGAGTGGGTGGCATCAAAGATGATCGGAAAACCAAGCTGCTTCATGATGGGCATGGAGCGCATATCGGCCACCAAGTTGTTATAACCAAAGGTGGTGCCGCGCTCGGTCAGCAGAAGTTTGTCACCGCCAAACTCGCCCGCTTTCTTCACCACTTGCCCCATTTCCTTGGGCGAAAGGAACTGGCCTTTCTTCACATTCACCACGCGCCCGGTCTCCACGGCGGCTTGGATCAAATCCGTCTGACGGCAGAGAAATGCAGGGATCTGGAGGATATCGACGAACTTGCCCGCCAAACGTGCCTGCTCTTCCGTATGAATATCGGTCAGAACCGGAACACCCAGCTTGTCGCCGATACGACGCAAGGTCGCGAGGCCTTCTTCGATGCCGGGACCGCGGAATGACTGGCCGGAGGTGCGGTTGGCCTTGTCGTAACTGGCCTTGAAAACATAGAGGATGCCGAGCCGGTCGCAGGTCTTTTTGAGACTGGAACCGATCTTCAAACTGAGCGCTTCACTCTCGATGACACAAGGTCCGGCGATCAGGATGAACTTCCGGCCGGAGCTCAACGCTTTCCACAAACTTGCGGGCGAACTCATTGACACGCGGGGAGTTCTATCAGCAGGCCCCGCTGGTGGCAATGTCCGCGTGTGCATTTGGTGTCCCCAGTTTGGCCGGGTGTGACTCAATAAACGTTCGGTTTAGATGTTTCCCCGGGGAAGAGTTTTTCATAAGCCACCGCCAAGGCACCAAAATACCAAGGCACAGTGAAAAGCAGTCCTACCCCGCAAAGCATCGCACCTATGACTCCGAGAATACTGCCCATAACCACCAGTAAAAACATGGTCCAGAATTGCTTCATAGTGCGCCGCACACTCAGTTTTAAGGCGTCCACAACATCCAAACCTTTGTCCAAAATCAGTGGATACGTGAATTGCAAAAGCATCGTGACAATAAAAACCGCCAACACGATCAGGAGAAATCCGGCGGCGATGAAACAAATCATACCGATGGGAAGAGCCTTCAGTGCTTCCGGAGCCTGATCAGGCTGGATATTGATCAAACCGGCGGAAATGATGCCCGCGACCATCACTCCAAAGCCCGGCAGAAAACAGAGCGCCGTGATCACCGCAATCAGCAGACCCGCCAGCATCAGCGGAACAAAGCGGGGACCAAAGCCGCTGAAGGCATTTCCGATCCGGCATTCCTCACCCCTGACCATGAGCACGAAGTAATACATCAGCCCACCGTAAAGCGGGCCGGTCAGGAACATCGAGGCGATGGGCCCCAATAGCGGCACAGAATTGACTGCAATCTGTGCCAGAAACACCAGCAACAATGCACCAATCGTCACCGGCAGGTTGCGCTGAAAAGCCTCCCACCCCTTAGCGAAGCATTCACCGACAGTCAGCTCGACTTTTTCGTCCAAGACCTTTTGCGCCCACTCTTCAGGCGATGGAGCATAACTGGGGAGCGGAGAAAATGGAATGGGACCGGGCGAGGCACCGGTCTGAGCCGAGCCACCCGCTACTGTGGAATATGGTTGCCAAACCCCCATGCCCGCATGCCAGACCAAGGTTGATCCCGTCACCACACCTTGCCGCACGAGTTCGGCCAATTGTTCGGTGCTGACCGGGCCGTGCTGCTGTTTCTCCACTGCGTAGTACCATTCCATAGTATTGCCTTACCTTGTTACCTTGGGGCCATCCTGCCTGAACTTTGTGGAATTTCAAAGGAAAGCCATTCCACGCCGAAACGGGCTTTGTAACGTCTTGCTTTCCCCCTGCCCTACACCTTGACATCTCCCCCGCGTTTTCAAACACTGCCCGTTCCTATGGCCGAGCCTAAAGAGAATGTTTTGATGGAGAAGATCGTGTCGCTGTGCAAGCGGCGCGGGTTTGTGTTTCAATCGTCCGAGATCTACGGAGGTATCAACGGCTTTTGGGATTACGGTCCGCTGGGCGCCGAGCTCAAGCGGAACGTGAAAGACGTCTGGTGGCGCACGATGGTGCACCAGCGCGATGATGTGGCCGGCCTTGAGGCTACCATCATCATGGCCCCGCAGATCTGGCGCGCGTCCGGCCACGTAGACACGTTCAGTGATCCGATGTGCGATTGCTTGCTCACGAAGAAGCGTTTCCGCGCGGATCAGGTGGATGAGCAAAGCGGCACAGCTTATCACTACACCGGCGCGAAGGACACTGTCTCGGGCAAGGAGATCAACGAGACCTACTCCGTGCTACTGGCTCCCGGCAAACCGCCGGAAAGCGCGCGCAAGACGGCGACGCAATTTTATCAGCAACGCGGATTGCAGAATATCGAACTGCTGGGTGAAAACACCGAGAAGGTCGAGAAGACCACGCGCTACAATCCGGAGAATGGTTCCCTGCTCACACCGCCGGTGCCATTCAATCTGATGTTCAAGACGTACGTGGGCCCGACGGCCACGGAAGCGGATGTCGCCTATCTGCGTCCGGAGACGGCGCAGGCGATTTTCGCGCAATTCAAGAACGTGCTGGAGACCTCCCGTCAGCAGGTGCCGTTTGGTATCGCCCAGGTCGGCAAGGCGTTCCGTAATGAGGTAACGCCGCGTAACTTCACCTTCCGCTCGCGTGAGTTCGAGCAGATGGAGTTGGAATTTTTCATCAAGCCGGATGAAGCCATCGAAGCCATCCACGGCAGCGTGGCGAAGCCCACTGGCCCAGGGCATCCAGGCGAGCCGCAACCGAACTGGGGCTGGCAGCTCTGGCATCAGTATTGGGTGGAAGAGCGCGTGCGTTTCTATGAAGGCATCGGCCTCTCGCGCGATACGCTGGGCTTCCATATCCAGACGCCGGAAGAGCTGGCGCATTATGCGCGGGCCACAACAGACATCTTGTTCAAGTTCCCGTTCAGCAAAGTGGATGAGAACGGTGAAATGAAGGGTGAAGAGCTGGAAGGTATCGCCGCGCGTAGTGATTTCGATCTCTCCCAGCATCAGCGTTTCTCTGGCAAGAGCATGGGCGTGTTCGACGAAGAGTTGCGCACGGGTTGGGCCAAGCTGGACGACGCCAAGAAAGCGGACATCTCCAAGCGTTACTACGAGGCCCGCCTCAAATACATGCTCAAGACAGGTGTGCCGCAGGAGAAGGCCGAGAAGGAAGCGAAGGACAACGCCGATGGCTTGGCCAAGGGCCAATACATCCCGCACGTCATCGAGCCGTCTGCCGGTGTGGACCGCCTCATCCTTGGTTTGATCACGAACGCTTACAGCGAAGTCATCTCGACGGACGACAAGGGCAAGACCGAGACCCGCGTGATCATGAAGTTCCATCCGCGCGTGGCTCCTTACAAGGTGGGTGTGTTCCCGCTGCTCAAGAACAAGCCGGAACTGGTGGCCAAGGCGAAGGAAGTCTTCAACCTGTTGCGTCCCCATGCGCTGGCGTTTTATGACGAAGCGGGTGCGATTGGGCGTCGTTATGCGCGTCAGGACGAAGCCGGCACGCCTTTCTGCGTGACCATCGACTTCGATACACTGGGCGAGAAGCCGGAGTTGTTGAACACGGTCACCGTGCGTCATCGCGATGACGGCAAACAGGAGCGCATGCCCATCAGCGAACTGCTGGGCTGGCTGTTACCGAAGGTGCGGTAACAACCAATTACTCTTTCCTCACAAACCGGCGACTGGATTCAGTCGCCGGTTTTTTATTTAAACATCATCGAGTATTTCGCCCGCTTTGAAAGTGCACGGCTTACTGCCGAAACCACTTGAATACAGGAGAGACTGAGACTTAGCTTTGGCACACATGAGCACCCAACCCGATAACCGTGATCAGAAACTCACTCTGTGGCAGGAGTTTCGGCTTGGTATCCGCACTACCCCGCGCTTGTGGTTGATTGTGCTGGTATGCGCGTTAGTCATGTTTAGCCCACTGCGTGGTCTAGTCGGCGGGTTAGTGATTTGGTCGGCAATTGCAGCTTTGGTGTTAGCAGCTTTGTTGTTCGTCCCGGCTTTCATCGGAGCAATCGCTGGCCATGCCACAGGCAGTACTTGGCGCTGGTGTAAGCAGCAAGCCCGACGTATTCGTCACTGAGAAATTTTCGGGCTCCCCAGCTCAAAAATCCAAAAGCAGCATGACTCCGGCGTCGCTAACGCGACGCTGTTATTTTCCAATCTGGACGGCGGCTTAAAAGCCGCCGCTAAGAATCTGGCGTGCCTACCGGCACGAGAATGGCGCTGAATTTTTTTGGCAGACGTTAGACGGATTCGATTTTGCTAAATCCTAGACGCAAATATCCAGCACCTTATCCATTCGCTTGGCCACATCGGTCAGATAATCCCAATCTCCACCGGCCACTTCAGCGGCGGCCCAGCCGGTGTAATTTATCTTGGCAAGTTCAACGCGGACAGCAGGCCAGTTGATGCTCCCCTCGCCTAGAGGCACATTGAAGCCCTTGCCCATGCCTTCATTCATCGCTTTCTTGAGATCGTATTCTTTCACGTCCAGTTTCTGCGAACGCTTGCCTAAGACCTCGGCCCAATGCTCGGCCACGCCCCAGCGCACCATGTTCCCGATGTCGAAATGCACCTGCACCCATGGGCTGCCAATCTCATCGATGAAACGGACCATGTCGAAGGGACTGATCAAGAACGTCGCCCAGACATTCTCCACCAGGAGTTTGATGCCCTGCTTGCCCGCATGCACGGAGGCTTCCTTCAGTTGATCGCGGGCTTTGTCCCATTGCGGCTGGATGGATTTCTTCTGATCGTAGCGCGCGACGACAAGGATGGAATCGCCTCCCAGCTTTTTGGTCAGGTCGATGCCTGGTTCCAAGTTCTCGGTGCGGGCACCCACGGTGCCATCGATGATGAGGCCCGTGGCCTTGCTGGCGGCGATCCATTCATCCACGGCGTCATCCGGCACCTGGTTCAAGCTGGGTTCCACGCCATCATAGCCACAAGCCTTGAGCTTCTGGAAAGCCTCCTTTACCGAAAGGTTCTTCGCTTCCTTAACCATACCCCACTTGAGTGATTTGCGGATCTTTCCGGTGAACTGGCCACCATGCGTAAGCAAAGGCGCGGCCAGGGCGGTCGCGCCGAGTGCCAAGGTGGTCTTCTGAAGAAAGTCACGACGGGTGTATGAGGATGATTCGGCATTCATGGCTAGGCGGTCATCATGGTTTGCCGCGGATGATTTGGCAATGGTCTCCGAGAGAATTCGGCCGGGAAGCGGAACCGGAGTAGCGGTTGAATGGTGGAAAACTAATTCGACCGGTTAAAATCTCTTTCGCCAGTGACATTTTGAGGCAATATTCTGGGCGTAGCATCCGTCTGATAGAATTGTATGTGGCGTAACAGCAGTATCATGAGTTTTGGCAAGCGCGCGGCTCTGGCCGTAGGGTCGCTGGTGTGTTTGGCGTCCCTGCAGGCCGCCGAAGACCCGAAGGGCGTTGAGTTTTTCGAGAACAAGGTGCGTCCTTTGCTGGTGGAGCGCTGCCTCGATTGCCATAGCGCGGCCAAAAAAATCAAAGGCGGGCTCTCGCTGGATTCCAAAGAAGCCATCCTCAAAGGCGGCGATACCGGTCCCAGTCTGATCCCCGGCAATCCGGATGGTAGTCTACTGATCAAAGCTGTCCGTTATCATGATGAAAACCTCCAGATGCCGCCGAAGAAGAAGCTGGAGGATGACCAGGTCAAGCTGCTGGAGGCCTGGGTGAAGATGGGTGCTCCCGATCCACGCACAGCCGCCGCCGGATCATTGAATCCCTTTGAGACCATCATGCAGGAAGGCCGGAAGCACTGGGCCTTTCAACCGGTGCAACGTCCCGCTGAGCCGACGGTCAAGAACCAGAGCTGGGTGAAATCCCCCATTGATGCCTTCGTGCTGGCCAAGCTGGAGTCCAAAGACATGCAGCCCGCCATGCCCGCGGATAAACGCACGCTCATCCGTCGCGCCTATTTCGATCTCATCGGTCTGCCGCCTTCGCCGGAGGAAGTCGCCGCGTTCATCGCTGACCGGTCACCCGATGCGTATGAGAAGCTCGTTGATAAACTGCTCGCCTCCCCTCGATACGGTGAGCGCTGGGGAAGGCATTGGCTGGACGTGGCCCGTTATGCGGATACGAAAGGTTATCTGGCCGGTGGCGTCGAACGGCGCTTCAGCTATTCCTACACTTACCGGGACTACGTCATCCGCGCTTTCAATGAAGATCTGCCTTACGACAAGTTCATCAAAGAACAGCTCGCAGCCGACATGATGAACCTGGGCGAGGACAAACGTCCCCTCGCCGCCTTGGGTTTCCTGACCTTGGGTCGCCGGTTCCTCAATAATCAGAACGATATCATTGATGACCGCATTGATGTAGTGACCCGCGGACTGATGGGCATCACCGTGGCTTGCGCCCGTTGCCACGATCACAAGTACGACCCGGTGCCGACGAAAGATTACTACTCGCTCTACGGCGTCTTCGCCAGCAGCACGGAGCCGGAGGACAAACCGTTACTGGGTATCGAACCGGACCCGAAAGATCATGAGGCCTATCTCGCCGAGCATAAGAAACTAGAGCAAAAGCTGGAAGATTACCGGCTGGAAGAGGTCCGCAAGCAGATGGCGGAGATCCGTCGTCGCACCGGTGATTACCTGATCACGGCAGTGGAGGTGCAGGCCATGAAGGACAAAGGTGCCGCCAGCAAGCTGATCCGCGAACGCAAGCTGGAGCAGGACGTGGTGGATGCCTGGGGCAAGTATCTCGACACACTCAAACAGAAGCATGACGAAGTGTTCACGCCCTTCGCACAGTTGGCCGCCCTGCCCTCCGAAGGTTTTGCTGCCAAGGCCAAACCCATCCTCGACAGCTTGGGCAACGACCACGCCAAGCCGATTCACCCGCTCATCCGTAACGCGCTGAAAGGCCGCAGTGTCGCCGCCATGAAAGATGTCGCCGCGCGCTACAACGAGACGTTCGCGGGCGTAGAAAACAAATTCCAGGAACTCTACAATGCCGCAAAGAAGAAGAATGAAGCATTGCCGACCGGCTTGCGTGATTCGCAACAGGATACTTTGCGGGGTGTGTTGCTGGATGAAAAATCCCCCTCCTTCGTCGCTGAAGCCAAGTATGACATCCTGCTGGATGGCGCCCGGCCTAAGCTGCGTGACTTGAAGGCGGACATTGACCGGCTGGACGCCACCCATGTGGGTGCCCCACCCCGCGGCATGGTGCTGGTGGACAAGGGCAAACCTGTAGAACCAGTGGTATTCATCCGCGGCAGCCAAGGCAATCGTGGCCCGAAAGTGCCTCGTCAATTCCTCGAAGTCCTTTCCAAGCCGGATCGCAAGCCTTTCGAACAAGGCAGCGGTCGTCTGGAGCTGGCGGAATCTATTGTCAGCAAAGACAATCCGTTGACCGCGCGTGTGCTGGTGAACCGCTTCTGGATGCTGCATTTCGGCAACCCGCTCGTTCGCACGACGGCTGATTTCGGAGTGCGTTCCGATCCGCCGACGCATCCCGAGTTGCTGGATTATCTGGCCGGCTACTTCATGGATAATGGCTGGTCCATCAAGAAGCTGCACAAGCTCATGATGCTTTCCTCCACCTACATGCAGAGCAGTGACGCCGACCCAGCCCTCGCCGCGAAGTATGGGCAGATGGATGCCACGAATCTCCTCCTCTGGCGCATGAACCGCCAGCGACTGGACTTCGAAGCCATGCGCGACACCATCCTGTCCATCAGCGGGCAATTGGACCTGAAACAGAATGGACTCCCGGTGGACCTGACCAGCGTGCCTTTCAGCGGTCGTCGCACCGTCTACGGGTTTGTCGATCGTCAGAACCTGCCGGGCATGTTCCGGGCATTTGATTTCGCCAATCCGGATACCTCCTCGGCCGGACGTTTCACCACTACGGTGCCACAACAGGCGTTGTTCTTCATGAACAGCCTCTTCATCGCCGAACAATCCAAGAGTCTCATGGAGCGCAAGGAAATGGCCGCAGCCAAGACGGATGAAGACCGCGTGCGGGAGCTCTACTCACTCGCCTTCCAACGCCGGCCCAGCCCGGACGAAGTGGAACTCGCGAAGAGTTACGTGGCCGAGCAGACCGCGCTTAAAGACGTCTCCAACGAACCTGTATGGCAGTATGGCTATGGCGAGATCGACGAAGCCACCAAGAAGGTGAAGAACTTCACCAAACTACCGCATTTCACCGGCTCATCCTGGCAAGGCGGCGAGAAGTTCCCACATGAGAAATTTGCCTATCTGCGACTGACCGCTGATGGCGGGCATGCGGGCAACGCTCCCCTGCACACGGCGATCCGCCGTTGGGTCGCTCCGCAAACCGGCACCATCGAGATCCAAGGCACACTTGAGCACAAGAACAAGCAAGGCAACGGATTGCTCGGCATGGTCATCTCCAGCACCAAAGGTTTGCTGAAAGAAGGTGTCGCCCAGAACGGCAAAGCAGATCTGGCCGTGACCAAACTGGATGTCCGCGCGGGTGATATCATCGACTTCGTGGCCGACAGCCGGAAGGACACAAACTCGGACTCCTTCAACTGGATTCCCAAAGTGATCTACACCACCGGGGTGAATGGCGGGCCGGTTTACGGCAAAAAGGAATGGAGTGCGAAAGCCGATTTCGGCGAAGAAAAAGCGCCCAACCGTTTGGATGCCTGGGAAAAATACGCGCAGATCGTACTGCTCTCCAACGAGCTGGTCTTCGTGGATTAAGGGGCGCTTGTCTTGGGACGCCAGAAGGATTAGAGTAAAGCATCTTTGAAAAAGAACGGTCGCACTGAAATCCCCCGCAAGGCGGTGTATCGCCTCTCGCTCTACCTGCGCTGCTTGCAACGGCTTAAGAGCAATGGCATCCACACCGTCTCCAGTGAGGCCCTGTCTTCTGCCGCTGGGGTGAAATCCACCCAGCTCCGCAAGGATCTCACTTACTTCGGCCAATTCGGCACCCGTGGCCTCGGCTATGACGTAGATCAGCTCGGCAAGATGATTTCCGATCTCTTGGGCACGAACAGTCTACAACCGGTAATTCTAGTCGGCGTGGGTAACTTGGGCCTCGCCCTGCTCTCATATCGGGGATTTGAACAGGAAGGGTTCGAGATCGTGGCCGCCTTTGACGTGGATGCTGATCGCAAGCGTAACAAAAAAATCGAGCAACCTATCCTGCCGATGGAGAGGTTGGCCGAGTATGTCACGGCAAATACCGTCAAGATGGCGATTCTTACCGTCCCCACTATTGTGGCGCAGGAAGTTACCAACGACCTAGTGCACACGGGCATCACAGGGATCCTGAATTTCGCCCCCATTGTCCTGCAAGTGCCGGAAGATGTGATGGTGAACAACGTGAATCTGGCTATCGAACTGGAGAACCTCAGTTACTTCATCCAGAACTGAGGGCTTGGAAGAATCACAACGTCCGTGTCAGGGCCACTATATACCTCTGGAATCGCGCACTATCCTCGTGTTTCTCCTGATTCACGTAGATCTGATGCAGGTTGGAGCATAGCCGGATCAAGATACGACGGGCGCTGACCGGGTCGAGCAGGCGCTCTTGGTAGGTATGCCCGCTCATGACGAGGTGTTTCACGCACTCCGCCTTGGTCCAAAACCGTCCCCCATTGAAGGCATCAATATATACCTCTTCCTTCGAAGACTGGAACCGGCAGACAAAATGCCCCGGCATACCGATGCCCGCTACCGGCAGGCGTAAGCGCCGGGCGATAAAGAGATAGATCAGGCACAAACTGATGGGATTACCCAACCGCCGGTTGACCACCTGGTTCAGGTAGCTGTTCTTGGCGTCGTAATAGTCTTTGTCGTTGCCCTTGAAGCCCAAGTCCTTGAACAGGAACTTGTTGATCTCCCCCAAGATTGCGATGGGCTCAGCTCCAAAATCGATCCGCAGCATCAGATCCCCTGCGAAATCGTCCAATAAGGCCTGATACCCTGCGATATTGATATCTGGATACTCCGTCTGGGCCAGCAACCAGCAGGCTTGTTCCGCGCTGAAATGCTCCCCGTGGCTGAGGCAAAAGGCCAGAAAACGGTTGTCAGCCGTCTGTTTATCGAAATGTTGGACGATTTCCTTGGTCCGACGCCGTACTACCGGGTCGCTGTGCAATGCGTAATCCTTGAGCCAATCCTTGCTCTTAACCCCTTCAGTGACGATTTTCTGCCGGATTGTGCGGTAAATGCCCGGATCATCGTCCGCCAGAAGGGTCACCAGAGCCTCTCGCTGACTGGCTGTCAGTTGCTGCGTAGCCTGACTTGGAGACGGGGGGCTCATCTATTACCTCTGACGTCTGATTCTCCCACCTATTCGACACAATTTCAACTCCGCCAAAAAAGGTTAAGGCTTTAGGCCCACCTTATGCTAATGTGCATATGAGCTGCTGTCTGATGAGACGCACCGGCTTGGTGTAAGGTTTCACCTCCCGGCCTGTCGGAATTCAGCCACCATGCTCATACGATAACACTAACACCGCAGCTCCGGAACAGTTACGCTGAGAAAGTCATCCTAGGGTGCAAAAATCTTTTGCACCGAAAACCGATTTTGCTACGTTCCCTGCGCTTGGCGACAAGCCGATTCGAAAAGAAATGTACCCGAACATACCGAACTCACTGTACGACGCGAAAAACGAGCATGATGCTTGCGGCGTTGGTTTCGTAGCCAATATCAACGGCAAGCAGGAGCACCGTATCTTGGATTACGCGATCCAGGCGCTTTGCAACCTCGCCCACCGCGGTGCTTTGGATGCCGATGCCAAAACTGGCGACGGCGCCGGCGTTTTGACCCAACTCCCCAAGGCCCTGTTCCGCCGGGAAGTGGAGAAATTGGGCGGCAAGTTGATGAACGATAACGACTTGGCAGTCGGCTTCGTGTTCTTGCCCCGGGGTAACAAGTACCAGATCAGCAACTGCCATCGCATCGTTGAGGAGGCTTGCACCCAGTTCGGCATCCATATCTTCGGCTGGCGCGCCGTGCCTACCAACTCACGCAGCTTGGGTGACAAGGCCCGCGAAACCCTGCCTGAGATGCAGCAGATTCTACTCGGCCGCACGGACGGTTGGAGCGATCTGGAATTCGAGCGCCGCCTGTTCCTCGCCCGCAAAGTGGCTGAACGCCGCGCCCTCGAAGAGAAGATCGACGCCTTCTACATCCCGTCCTTCTCCTCGCGCACCATCGTCTACAAGGGCTTGTTCAATGCCCCGCAGCTGGCCAAGTTCTTCACGGACTTGAAGGACCCGCTGTATGTCACGGCACTGGCCATCTACCATCAGCGCTACTCCACAAACACCTTCCCGAACTGGCAGCTCGCCCATCCGTTCCGCACCTTGGCCCACAACGGTGAGATCAATACCCTCCTGGGTAATAAGAACTGGACGCGCGCCCGTGAGCTCGAACTCGTCTCCGAAGTCTGGGGCGAGAACATCGAGCATCTCAAGCCGATCATCCAGCCGAACTGCTCGGACTCGGCCGCGCTCGACAACGCACTAGAGGTTTTGGAACTCAGCGGTCGTAGCATCCTGCACAGCATCATGATGCTCGCGCCTGAGGCGTGGGAGAAATCCAAGGATGTCGCCCCCGATGTCAAAGGCTTCTACCGCTATCATGCCAGCTTGAACGAGCCGTGGGATGGTCCTTCCGCGGTGGCTTTCAGCGATGGCAAGATCATCGGTGCCACGCTGGACCGCAACGGTCTGCGCCCGGCCCGCTACAAGATTTACGACGACGGTCTCATCGTCATGGGCTCGGAAGCGGGCGTGGTGACGTTGGATGAGAAGAAAGTCGTCCGCAAAGGCCGCTTGGGACCTGGTCGCATCATCGCGATCGATCTCGAAGCCGGTAAGTTCATGGAAAACGACGAGGTCAAGACGCTCGTCGCCTCCCAGCAACCTTACGGCAAATGGTGCGATGACAATCTGTTCTCCCTCACCGACCATGCCAAGCCGTTCAGCGAGAACCATAACCCGGTCAATCTGCTTGATCTAACCCTTCAGGAGATCACCTTCGGCTGGGATACGGAAGAGCTGCAGACCATCCTGAAGCCCATGGCCACGGAAGGTCTGGAAGCCATCGGTTCCATGGGTGATGACACCCCGCTGGCCGTGCTTTCGCGCAAGCCCAAACTGCTCTACCCTTACTTCCGCCAGTTGTTCGCGCAGGTCACGAACCCGCCGATCGACTCCATCCGCGAGAAGATCGTCATGTCGCTCTCGACGGCCATGGGTCAGAAGCGTTCCTGGTTGCAGGAAACGCCTGAGCACGCCAAGCAGATCGAACTCGAGAGCCCGTTCCTGCTGGAATACCAGCTGGAAGCGCTCAAGAACATTCCGGATGCCGCTTTCAATTGCGAGACGCTCTACTGCCATTTCAATGCACAGAAAGGTCCGGATGATCTCGATGCCGCATTGAACGCCATCTGCGCCCGCGCTTCTCAGGCGGTCGGTGAAGGCAAGTGCATCCTCATCCTGAGCGACCGTGGCACGAACGCCGAACGCGTTCCGGTCCCGATGCTGCTCGCCGTGGGTGCCGTGCACCATCACCTGATCCGCGAAGGCAAGCGCATGAGCGTTTCCATCGTCTGCGAGACTGGTGAAGCGCGAGACGTGCATCACTTCGCCACCTTGATCGGTTATGGTGCCTCCGCCATCAACCCTTACGTGGCCATCGACATTATCCGCCAGTCCATCGGCAGCGGTGACTGGCCTGAGATCACGTTGGAGAAGGCATTGGGCAACTACCGCAAGGCCATCGAGAACGGCATCCTCAAGATCATGTCCAAGATGGGCATCTCGACCATCAGCAGCTATCGCGGAGGTCAGATCTTTGAAGCTGTCGGTGTATCACAGGAAGTCATCGACCGTTGCTTCTATGGCACCACCTCCTCCATTGGTGGCATCTCGCTCCGCCAGATCGCCGAGGACGCAATCCGTCGCCATCAGAGCGCTTACTCCAACCCGGATACCGCCGTGCTGGATGAAGGTGGCAACTACAAGGTGCTCAGCGCCGGTCGTGGCGAATTCCATGCTTTCAACAAGCAGGTCGTCCAGACGCTGCATCGCTTCCTGAAAGCCGGTCAGCGTGAGGATTACTTGAAGTATGTCGAGACGGTGCAGGGTCGCGACCCGATCTCTCCGCGCGACCTCTTCCAGCTCAAGGCGTGCACTCCGGTGCCGATCGAAGAAGTGGAACCCATCGAGAACATCCGCGTGCGTTTCACCACCGCCGGCATGAGCTTGGGCGCCCTCTCCGTGGAAGCCCACGAATGTCTGGCCATCGCGATGAACAGCATCGGCGGCAAGTCGAACTCCGGTGAAGGTGGCGAGGATAATTCCCGCTACACCGTCCGTGAGAACGGCGACAACGCTAATTCGGCGATCAAGCAGGTGGCCTCCGGCCGTTTCGGTGTCACGCCGGAATACCTCGCCAGCGCACAAGAGATTGAGATCAAGATGGCCCAAGGTGCCAAGCCTGGTGAAGGTGGTCAGTTGCCCGGACACAAGGTGTCCCCGCTTATCGCCAAGCTGCGTCACAGCACACCCGGAGTGCCGCTGATCTCGCCGCCGCCACACCATGACATCTATTCCATCGAGGACTTGTCGCAATTGATATACGACCTCAAGCAGGTCAATCCGCGCGCCAAGGTCTGCGTGAAACTCGTGGCTGAATCCGGTGTCGGCACGATCGCCGCCGGTGTGGCCAAGGCTTATGCAGACGTGGTCCTCATCAGCGGTCACGATGGTGGCACGGGCGCTTCCCCGCTCAGCTCCATCAAATACGCTGGCAGCCCGTTCGAGCTCGGTTTGGCCGAAGCGCACCAGACGCTCATGCTGAATGACCTACGCTCCCGCGTGGTCCTCCGCACGGACGGTGGTCTGAAGACCGGTCACGATATTATCATGGCCGCCATCTTGGGCGGCGAAGAATTCAACTTCGGTACGGGCGCTCTCGTGGCCGCCGGTTGCGCCATGTTCCGCGTCTGCCACCTGAACACCTGCCCGGTGGGCGTGGCCACGCAGGAGGACAAACTGCGCCTCAAGTTCCGCGGCAAGCCTGAGAACGTCGTCGCTTACTTCAACGGCGTCGCCCAAGAAGTGCGCGAGTTGCTGGCCCAGTTGGGTTGCCGTACCTTGAACGAACTCATCGGCCGCACAGAACTCCTCGAGCGCAAGCCGATCGAGAGCTTCCCGGAAGAAGTCCGCGGCAAGATCGCGAGCCTGAACCTCGAACGCCTGCTCTTCCAGGTGGACCCGACCGGTTCCGCCACGCGCATCCATACCCGCGAACGCAACGAACGCTTCGGCGACAGCCCGCTGGACTCCAAGATCATGCACGACGCCAAGCGCGCGCTGAATGGCAAGGGTGCAGTGAAGCTGAGCTACAAGATCAACAACACGAACCGCAATGTCGGCACCATGGTGTCCGGCGAGATCGGTTACACCTACGGCGACAAAGGTCTGCCGCCGGCCTCCATCGACGTCACACTGACCGGCAGTGCCGGCCAGAGCTTGGGCACGTTCCTCGCAAACGGTATCAAGCTGACCCTGATCGGTGAGGCCAATGACTACGTCGGCAAGGGCATGAACGGTGGTGAGATCATCATCCGTCCGCCGGAAGGTTGCCAGTTTGAATGGGCGGAAAACCAGATCATCGGCAACACGGTGATGTATGGCTCCACCGGTGGCATCCTCTTCGCGGCGGGCCGCGCTGGTGAACGCTTCTGCGTCCGTAACTCCGGCGGCACTGCCGTGGTGGAAGGTGTGGGCGATCACGGTTGCGAATACATGACCGGTGGCACGGTGGTCATCCTTGGTCGCACGGGCCGTAACTTCGGCGCCGGCATGAGCGGTGGTATCGCTTACGTCTATGACGTGGATGGCCGCTTCGCTGATCGCTTCAACGATCAGATGGTGGGTATCGAACGCCTCGACAACGAGGAAGAGATCAAAGCCCTGCAGGCGCTCATCTATCAGCACCTTGAGAAGACCGAATCGCCGCGCGCGAACGATATCCTCAAGAACTGGAAAGATTCGCTCGGCATGTTCTGGCGTATCGTCCCGCATCCGGCCAAGGCACCTCCCGGAGCTCCCCCGGTCCACGAACCGGAGACGAAACCGGCCGCCGCGAGCGACCCGGCTTTGCCCCCTAAAGGCAGCTACTGATTCACCAACCGGCAGAGGCAACTCTGCCGGTTTTTTGTTGGCTCGACGAAAGCCCTTTTCTGTGCGTTAATAACAGCAACTTCAGACGCTGGAGAATCTATGGAAATCACACGTCAACTCGCCCTCTTCCTCGACAACCGCCCCGGCATGCTCGCCAAAGTTTGCGACGTTCTCGCGGCCGAAAAGATCAACATCTATGCCATCAGCACCAGCGATACCGTAGATCATTCGGTCATCCGCATGGTGGTGAGCAATCCCGACCGGGCTTTGCGGGTCTTTGAAGAGCACGGCACCTTGGTGGTGGATGATGAAGTCCTCATGATTGAAGGCGGCAACAAGCCTGGCTCTTTGGCCAGCATTTCCCGTCGGCTCGCTGCGGCCAAGATCAACATCGAGTATTGCTACTGCGCCACCAGCCCTTCCTCCAAGAGCGGCCTGCTCATCGCCCGCGTATCGAATGCCAAGAAGGCCTTGAAAATCCTGAACAGCTGATTTCGTGGCCGTAAATCCCCTGCTCTACGAGATCAATACGCGCTGCCTGCTCGCGGATTTGTCCCGGCAGCTCAGTCGTCCGGCGACCCTGCATGATATCTCGGATACAGAGATTACCCGCTGGCAATCACTAGGGTTTTCCCATGTATGGTTGATGGGTGTATGGCCGAATGGCGAACGCGTCCGTCAACACGGCCTCCAACAGCCCGCCCTGCTCAAACGCTATCACGAACTGCTGCCCGATTGGTCCCCGGCCGATGTCGGCGGTTCCACCTACGGCATCAGCGCCTACGAACCGGATGAAAAAATTGGTGGCCGTCAGGCACTCATCGCTTTCCGCGAACGTCTTCAGGCTCAGGGTCTGCGCCTGATCCTTGATTTCATCCCGAACCATTTCGGCCTGGACCATCCGTGGGTCACCGAACGGCCTGACCTGCTCATCCACAGTCGCCGCAAGTTGCCCGGTTGCCTCCCGACTCAGCATAATGGCAAAAGACTCTGGATCGCGCATGGCAAGGACCCTTACTTCGATCCTTGGAGTGATACCGCCCAAATCGATTACCGCAACCCCGCCGCGCGCCATGAGATGATCAAGGAGCTGGTGAAGGTCTCGTCCCTTTGTGATGGTGTTCGCTGTGATATGGCGATGCTCGTCTTGAACGACATCTTCGCCGAGACCTGGAAGCAAATGCCTTCCTCAGAACCACCCTCTGAGAAAGAGTTTTGGACCGATGCCATCCAGCGTGTGCGTCAGCAACATCCGGATTTCATTTTCTTGGCCGAAGCCTACTGGGGACGCGAACCACAGTTGCAGCACCTTGGTTTCGATTATACCTACGACAAACCGTTTCTCGATCATCTGGCTCATCAGGAACCCGCCCGCTTGCAGCACCATTTCCATCGAGCCCACGCGGATTTGCTGAAAGAGATCAGTTTCCTCGACAACCACGATGAGCCCCGCATCGCCAGCCGTTTGGACAAGCCTGCACAACGCGCTGCCGCTCTGCTCTGGTTGGCGCAACCGGGGATGAAGCTGATCTACGAAGGTCAGATGGAAGGCTGGCGCGCCCAACTGCCCGTCCAGCTCTGGCGACGTCCTAGTGAGCCGACCGACATAGACCTGCAAGACTACTACCAGCAGATATTACAATTGCGCCAAACCACGGCTGTGTTTGGCGGTAGATGTCGCATCCACAAATCCCTGCCCGCTTGGTCTGGCAACCCGTCGCATCAGAATCTGTTTGTCATCACCTGGCAAAGTCTTCCGGGCAAGTTCGAGGTGATTGTGGTGAATTACGCTCCGCATCGTGGTCAATGTCGTGTACGTCTTGAACCGGAAACCGTCGGCGCAGCCAAATGGACGCTGCAAGACCGCTTGGGGAATGAAATCCATCAACGCACTCGCGAGGATTTATTGGGTGATGGACTCTATTTGGATCTCGCCGCGTGGGGAGCCCAGTGGTTTCAGGTGAGCAGCGAACAGCTCAACCACCCTTGTTGAACACCCGATGCAGCACGCGACTGCTTTTCTCGCGCGTCTTCCAGCCTTTCTGCCGCTTCACCTCTTTGAGGAATTTTTGTTCCTTGCTGAGCTTGATGTAGCTCTGGTAACGCTCCTCATTGATCTTTCCTTCGGCCCGCGCATCCAGCACCGCACACTTCTTTTCCTTGGTATGAGTGCAGTCACGGAAATGACAGCCCACCGCCAGTGAATCGATATCCTCAAACGCCCGGTTCAATCCCTCATCAGCCAGCCAAATGTAAAATTCGCGCATGCCTGGCGTATCGATGACCAGCCCGCCTTGCGGCAAGGGAATCAGTTCCCGCCAGGTGGTCGTATGCCGCCCCTTGGAATCTTCATCCCGCACTTCTCCCACCGGCAGCACATCCTCGCCATAGATATCATTGATGAGCGTCGATTTGCCCACGCCCGATGTACCGAAGAATACCACCGTGTCCCGTTTACCGATCAGTTTCTTGATGCCTTTGATGCCCTTGCAAGTGATGGCACATGTCGTCAGCACGGGCGCATCACCTGCGGCCTTTTCCGCCTCGGCCACGCGCGCTTTGACGTCGTCGCACAAGTCCAACTTGTTCAAGACGATCACCGGCTCTGCCCCACCCTCCCGCACCATGACCAGCATGCGCTCCAGTCGTGGGATGTTAAATGTCTCATCCAGCGCCTGCACCACGAAGGCCCGGTCGATATTCGTCACCAAGATCTGCTCCTGCACCTCGCGCCCGGTGAGCTTGCGGGACAGGGAGGATTTGCGGGGCATGACCTCATGGATAGTCGCCTTGCCCTCCGCCTCGAGCGAGGCGATGACCACCCAATCCCCCACCTTGGGCAGATCTGAAGGGCTCTTGGAAGCGTGCAAAATCTTGCCGGAGCATTGTCCGGTCAACGGACCGCACTCGGCGTAAAGGCGGTAGAAATGCTTGTCCTCGATGGCTACGCGTGCCGGGACATATCCCTGCGCACGATAGGGTTCGAACTGTTTGATCAGTTCTTCATTCCATCCCAGTTGTTCTAAACTCAACGTCATTCAGCAGCCAAAAAGGCAACGGTTCGGTCACTATAAGCAAGTCCGCTCACAAAACGCAAACCACAGTATTTATATGGCAACCTTGTTTAAACACGTCCTTTTCACCATATCGTCACGAATCAATGGTTGCGTTGAACCGTCCGAGCCGGAAACATGCGCCTGTCGATAGCCATGAGCAGCAACGCCTTAAATGAACCTCCCAAAGCCGGCGCTGACGCGCCCTTGCCCCCGGTGGTCAAGCCGCGCAAGAGCCCCTTCAAGCTACTTGGTGAAGTGCTGGAACACGGCGGTCCCGGCTACTTGCAGTTCGCTATCACGAACATCTGCAATGCCGATTGTGGCTTCTGCGGCTTCGCCCGTTCCAAGTTCGATCCCAAGGCCCGTCGTAGTGTCACCCTCAAGGAAGCCACGGACGTCATCGACATCGCGCTTAAGAACCACATCGGCTATCTCCTTTTCGTCGGTGGCGAGCCCATGATCCACCGCGATCTCCGCGCCATGGTCCGCTATGCCGCCGAGCGGGGCATCCATCCGATGATCTGCACGAACGGCGGTCTGTGGAACGAGGACAACATGAAGGCGTTGGCCAGCGATGGCCTCAGCAGCGTCATCATGTCCATCGACGCCCATGATGTGCAGAAGCACGAGAAGAACCGCGGCCTTCCCGATGTCTGCCGCAAAATCAAACGCGCCAACGAATATTTCCAAAGCGTAGGCATCCAGACCACCGCCAGCATCACCGCCAGCCGTCTCATCGAAGATTATGAGAAACTCCCCGCCTTCCTCGAATCGGTCGGGTTCAAGAGCTGCACATTCAGTTACCCGCTCACCAGCCTGCAATCCAGCTATCTCAGCTTCAGTGATGGCGGCTTGGTGAATTTCAACAATACCGAATTGTTGGAAGTCTTCGAACAGATCAAGCGGATGAAGCAGAATAGCGGTTATCCCGTGGTGAACCCCACGGAGTCACTGACTGAGATGCAGCGTCATCTGCGGGGAGAAAAAGAGAAGTTCGGATGCCTCGGCGGTCACAAATACTTCTACCTGGACTGGCACCTGAATCTTTACCGCTGCCACTTCTGGGAAACGCCCATGTGCAACGTGTACGATTGGGATGATTCCAAACTCATCCGCGATGGTTGCACCCGCTGCATGATCGATTGCTACCGTGACCCTAGCATCCTGCAATTCGTCGCCATCAGCGCCAGCGATGCCTGGCATAGCCTGAAAAAAGGCAATGTGGTCAAGGCCGCGAAACACGTCTTCGACTCCCGCAACGTGACCTCCATCAAAGCCGTCTGGGAAGACCGCCAGTGGATCGGCAAAGTATAGGCGAGAAGCTCGCCTACCTATTTGCCCAACCGCTGCAACAGCTTGTCGTGGATACCACCGAATCCACCGTTGCTGAACACGCACACCACATCTCCCGGCAACGCCTGCTGCCCCATATGTTCTACGATAGCCTCCACCGTGGGCAGATAGGACGCCGGTTTACCTGCGGCCTGCAGATCGGCCATCAGCTTCATCGGGTCCATGCGCTCATTCGCCGCCAGCAGTTCCAGCCGGGCCACCTCAGCCACCACCACCGCATCGGCCAAAGCCAGCGCCTCAGTCATCTCCCGTTGGAACACATTTCGCCGCGTAGTATTTGAGCGCGGCTCAAAGATGGCCCAAAGCCGACGTCCGGGATACTTCACCCGCAATGCTCGCATCGTCTCCTTGATCGCCGTCGGGTGATGCCCAAAATCATCGATCACCGTCACACCACCCGCATCACCTTTCACTTCCAAACGGCGTTTGATGCCCTTGAAGGTGCTGAACGCAGATTGGATCTGTTCATTCGTCAATCCGCAGTGCAATGCCGCCGTGACCACCGCCAGCGCATTGCGCACATTCAATTCCCCTACCATCGGGATCTCAAACATGAACCCATGCAGATGAAAACAGGAACTCGAACCGCGCAGGTCCAGCCCCTCAGCCCGCACCTCATTCCCCTGTCCCAAACCGAACCGTTTCACCGGGGCATACTTGATATCCAACAGCGGTTGCAGATTCGCTTCATCACCATTGGCCACGATCAAACCGTTACGCGGCACCAACCGCAGGAAATGACTGAATGATTTCTGCACCGCCGCCAGATCGGCGAAAATGTCTGCGTGATCGAACTCCAGATTGTTCACGATCGCCACTTCCGGCAGGTAGTGGATGAACTTGCTGCGCTTGTCAAAGAACGCCGTGTCATACTCATCACCCTCGATGATGAACCATTCGCTGTCCGTGAAACGCGCGCCTTGCCCAAGATTTGCCGGGATGCCTCCAATCAGAAAACTCGGGTTAAACCCGTTGTGCTCGAACACCCACGCAAGGAGCGAAGTGGTCGTCGTCTTGCCATGCGTGCCGCTCACAACCAATGAGCGTTTGCCACGGATGAAAAACTCTTTCAGCAACTCTGGCAGCGAACAAAAACGCAGCTTCTTTTCCAACGCCAGCTCAGCTTCGGGATTGCCGCGAGAGATCGCATTACCGATGACTACCAGATCGGGATTGTGCGCCAGATTCGCTTCGGAATAGCCGGAAAACACTTCGATCTTCTTTTCCGCCAGGAATGTGGACATCGGCGGATAGACGCCTTGGTCCGAGCCCGTCACCTTGAAACCACGCTCCTGCATGGCCGCTGCCGCTGAGGCCATGGCCGTGCCGCAAATACCGATGAAATGAACTGACTTGATGTCCGCAGACGAAAGCATGGACGGATGATGGCGGAAGCCAGTTTACAGGGAAGCAAGAACTGGCCGTAAAAACTAATTTTTAAGATGCTACAACGGAGACAGAAAGAGCCACTTGGTTGGAAAGCTTCTTTCCCAAAGGATGGTACTTGCGCAGTATCCCGGTATTCTGGCCAGCAACCGAAATAATGGGTGCTGAATGTCGCGGGGCTGACGATTCACGCTCTCCAAACACTCGACAACATGAGAATCCGCAAATAGCTGCGTTAACTTCTGGTTTGTCCCCGGCACAAGATGATCATGCACCTCGACCAAGATGTGACAGTTCCTCAATTCAGGTATCTTTATCGGATCCAGCATCTCGTTCTCTGCTCCTTCGATGTCCATCAGCACCAGATCCACAGGCCCTTCGGACAGGGTGTTCTTAAGGGTTCCCAACGTGCAGCCTCCCCTGATATCCAAACGTTCTGCAACCCCGTTGATTTCGGCCATTCGCTTGAGCAGATCTCGCGTGTAATCATCCAATTCAAAGGCTATCGCCCGCAATTCCGGATGATTCCGCAGCAGTCCAACTGCATAATAACCCTCGGCCGCTCCTACTACCACCAGCCGGTCCTTCAAACGGGGAGCGATACTGGCCAGACAAGGTTGCAATTCGAGTTCATAATTACCCAACACCTTGGGCAGTGGGGTACACATTTTAGTAGCTCCCAGATATCTCATACCGGCGAAAGGTCCATACATCACCTTTCCCAGAAATAGATTCTTCAATACTTTCTTCATTGTGCAGACATCTCACAGAAGTTGCCTGAGGGGGAATGAACTGACACCGACTACCCGCAAAAGCCGAATAGGCTGACTGACCTATATCCCCATAACCTAGGACTATCCACCGATACAACTCATCGAACGTTCCGGCTGCTCAAATTCCGGCTCCCCGATGTGATGACGGTCTTCCTTTTGCCAAACGATATCACGTAGGAGATTGACTAGGTCCTCATCACTAGCACCACCGCGCAGCAGCGGTTTCAAGTCGTGTTCACCCAAGCTGAACAGGCAGGTGCGGATCTTGCCATCCGCAGTCAGGCGGATGCGATTGCAATGACCGCAGAACGGCTCACTCACCGGTGCGATAATCCCGATCTCCCCGCGACCATCGGGAAAAGACCAGCGCTTCGCCGTCTCAGACAGGTTCTCTGACTTCACCGGTTGCAGATCAAACTTGGACTGCAGCCGCGCCAGAATCTCCTTGGCGCTGACCACCAAGTCTTTCTGCCAGGCGTGCTTGGAATCAAGCGGCATGAACTCGATAAAGCGGAATGAGACATCCTCCGAGTGGGCAAATTCCGCCAGCGCCTCCAGTTCGTGATCATTCACACCCCGGATCAACACCGCGTTCACTTTGATAGGGGCAAATCCCAATTGCCGGGCGAGCTTGATCCCATCCAATACTTCCGTTAAGCCGTCACGCCCAGTGATCTTCTTGAAATTGTCCCGGTCTAATGAATCCAGACTGAAGCTCACTCGCTTCAACCCGGCATCACGCAACGCCTGTGCTTTTCCCTGAAATTGAAATCCGTTCGTGGTGATCGCGATGTCCTTTATACCCGGTATGGCAGCCACCCCGGCTATCAATCGCTCCACTCCCTTGCGTAAAAGCGGTTCGCCTCCCGTGATGCGGATCTTGTCGATTCCCAGTCCCGCAAAAACCTTCACCACGCGCTCGATCTCTTCCAGCGTGAGTATCTGCGCCTTGGGCTTCCAGTTCAGCGCGATCGGCGTAGCCGGATTGGGGTTCTTGAGGATATCGAACTTGGAGCGATAAAAGTTCGCTGCCTCTTCCGTCTCCGGCAGACAGTAGAGGCAGCGAAAGTTGCAGCGGTCGGTGATACTGACCCGGAGGTCCCGCATCACCCGGCCAAAGGAATCGATGAGCGGCTTGCTTTGGCTCATTTCGGCGCCGTGGGCGCAGCTGGAGCATTGGTCGGCGAATTCATCTTCACACCGCCATCACTCTTGATCTCCACATTCAGGCTCGGGGCACCCTCGCCACCCTTGTCTTTGCTCGGCGGTTTCACGAAGCCGTCTTGCATCAATTGACCGCCCTTGCGGATATCACCCGCGCCATAGATACCTCGGCGGATCCATTCCAGACGGCGCTGGATATTCAGCTCTTCCTTCAATTGCGAGATTTGAGCACGCAAGAATTCCAAGTCAGCCATCTGGCGTTCCAATTCCGCCTTCTCAGATTGCAGACGCTTCAGTTCTTTCAGCAGAAATTCTTTGTCGCCCACAGCGGCCGTAAGCTTCTGCTGCGTTTCGGCGATATTCTTCTCGAGGCCTTGGATAGAGGTATTGAGCTTGCTCATCTTCTCCGTAAGTTGATCCCGGTTCGTTTCGAGCTCGGCGATCTGGGCATCGCGCTTGGCGATCTCCTGACGGGCGGTCTCGGCCGCCTGTT